>NZ_JBHVPD010000110.1:0-32519 GCF_042887525.1 Kitasatospora sp. NPDC057936 | reverse complement strand
GCCGCCTCGGCGGCCTTTCTCCCCGGGCCCCCCCCGGGCGGGGCCCCGGCCCCAAAACTCCGGGGGGGGGCCCCCCGGGTGTGGGCCCCCCCCGCCTCCGCAGGTGGTCGAGGACCTAGATGTACTCGGCCAGCTCGCGCAGCAGCGCGGCCTTCGGACGGGCACCGGTGATGGACTTCACCGGCTCGCCGCCCTTGTACACGATCAGGGTCGGGATCGAGATGACGTTGTACTGGGCGGCCGTCACCTGGTTGGCATCCACGTCGAGCTTGGCGATGGTCAGCTTGTCGCCGTGCTCGGCCGCGATCTCCTCCAGGATCGGGGCGACCTGGCGGCACGGGCCGCACCAGGTGGCCCAGAAGTCGACCAGGACGGGCTTGTCGCTGTCCAGGACGTCGGCCTGGAACGTCGCGTCGGTGACGGTGGTGGTGGCGCCGGCCACGGGGACTCCTCGGGTTCGGACGGTGAGGGCTGCTGCCAGGAGAACAACGGGCGGACCCGTTCTGTTTCTGCCTGGCCGGAGCGGGGGTGTTCCACGTGGAACACCGGGTGGCACCCCCGCGGGGGGATCGGTCGGTGCGGCGGGACTCAGACCGCAACGGCGGCGGCCTTGGCCTCCAGGTCGTCCAGCGCGGCGAGGTAGCGCTCGGCGTCCAGGGCGGCCGAGCAGCCGGTGCCGGCCGCGGTGATGGCCTGGCGGTAGGTGTGGTCGACGACGTCGCCGGCGCCGAACACGCCCGGGATGTTGGTCCGGGTGGAGGGGGCCTCGACCTTGAGGTAGCCCTCGGCGTCGAGGTCCAGCTGGCCCTTGAACAGGTCGGTGCGCGGGTCGTGGCCGATCGCGATGAACAGACCGGTGACGTCCAGCTCGCGGGTCTCGCCGGTGGTGGTGTCGCGCAGGGTCACGCCGCTCAGCTTCGGGTCGCCGTGGATGGCCTCGACCGCGCTGTCCCACTCGAAGCGGATCTTCTCGTCGGCGAAGGCGCGCTCCTGCATCGCCTTGGAGGCGCGCAGGGTGTCCCGCCGGTGGATGATCGTGACGCTGCGGGCGAAGCGGGACAGGAAGGTGGCCTCCTCCAGGGCGGTGTCACCGCCGCCGACGACCGCGATGTCCTGGTCGCGGAAGAAGAAGCCGTCGCAGGTCGCGCACCAGGAGACGCCGCGGCCGGAGAGCTTGTCCTCGTTCGGCAGGTCCAGCTTGCGGTGCTGGGAGCCGGTGGTGACGATCACGGCGCGGGCCCGGTGCACGTTGCCCTCGGAGTCGGTGACGGTCTTGATGTCACCGGTGAGGTCGACCGCGACGATGTCGTCCGGGACCAGCTCGGCGCCGAAGCGCTCGGCCTGGGCGCGCATGTTGTCCATCAGCTCCGGGCCCATGATGCCGTCCCGGAAGCCCGGGAAGTTCTCGACCTCGGTGGTGTTCATCAGCGCACCACCGGCGGTGACGGCACCCTCGAAGACCAGCGGCTTCAGGGAGGCACGGGCCGTGTAGAGCGCGGCGGTGTAGCCGGCCGGGCCGGAACCGATGATGATCACGTTACGGACGTCGCTCACTGCATCTCCTGGTTAGCATCGCGACCCGCGTTTGCTGCGGGGAGGGCGGTCCTGCTCCGCCGCCCGGGACAACGACTGACCAGTGTCTCGCATTCCCAGGCGGATCAGTACCAGGTGCCCGCACTCCGGAAGCGGCGTGGCGGCCCGGGCGTCGATCGCACGGGAACCGGACGGGTTCCGGGAGGGTTCCGGAGGAGTTCCGGAAGCACCACCGGGGCCGGGCCGGTCAATGGGCGGGGACCTCGCGGTGCAGCACGACCGTGCAGGCGGGGGACTGCAGGTAGACGTCGACCTCGCCGGGCTTGCCGGGCACGGCGTAGACCAGGACCTCCACCGGGGACCCGGCGTACGTGCCGTGGTCGGTGGCCAGCGGCGTGCCCGTGGCCGCGTCCGGGGCCTGGCAGCTCCGGCCGGCTCCGGGCGCCGGCTCCGAGGTGAGCGGCTGCCGCCCTTCGGCCGGTGCCGCGGCGGAGGGCTTGGCGACGCCGTTCGGGGGCGAGCCCACGACGGTGCCCGAGCCGGCCAGGAGCTTCTGGACCTGGGCGGCGAGCTGGTCGTCGCGGTACTCGGTGCCCCCGCCCAGGGCGTGTCCGCCCTTGGAGCTGTGCCCGGCGTCGGCGGTGGCCGGCGCGGCGGCCGAGGAGGCCGACTTCTGGGAGCCGGAGTCCGCCGGGTACAGCAGTGCGCCGCCGAGGCCGATCGCGGCGAGCGCGGCGGCGGCACCGAGCAGGAGACCGGCACGCCGCCGCCGGGAGCGGGGACGGCCGGGACCGGTGGCGCCGACGGCCCGCGCGGGTGGCGCTGCGGGCGCCGTGGCGGGACGGGACGGCGGGGTCGGGGCGGCGGGTCCGCGCGTGCTCCCGGGGGCCTCGTACGGCCCGTCGGAGGCGTCGCGCCGGGCGGCCTCGTCGGCGAGGGCGGCGTCCAGCCGGGCCGCGACGTCGGCCGGCATCGGCGGGGCCTCGACCCCGCCCAGCAGCGCCCGGACCTCGCCGAGCGCATCAACGGTCTCGCGGCACTCGGCGCAGCCGGCCAGGTGCCGGTGCAGGGCCTCGACGGCGGCGGCGTCCTCGATCAGCTCCTCGGCGAGGTCGGCGAGCTCGTCGACGGAGGGGTGGGACCCGGAGGAGTCGGTGGGGTCGGACGGGTCGGCGGAGGAGAAGGGGACCGTCATCGCGTGCTCGCGTCTCCTTCCAGAATCGTCCGGCCGTTGTCGGGGCCTGTTCCTGTGACGGTGCGGGCGCCACTTGGGTTCCCCGGCGCCTTCTTCGGCGCATTCCCCGGCGCGTTCCGCCGTGGTGGTGCGGCGCCCGGGGCGGACGCCGTTTCACGTGGAACATCGCCTCCGCCGCCCTCGCGGAGGTGGCGGACCAGCGGCAGCAGGCGGGCCCGGCCCCGGGCGCAGCGGCTCTTCACCGTGCCGACCGGCACGCCCAGCAGCTCGGCGGCCTCGGCGACCGGGTAGCCCTGCATGTCGACCAGGACCAGGGCGGCCCGCTGGTCGGCGGGCAGTTCGGCGAGCGCCGCCGTCACCTCGCGGTGCACCTCGGCCCGGACGACGGGGGAGTCGGCGGGCTCGGCGGCGCCGACCAGGGTGTCCAGCCGCTGCGGGTCGTCGTCCAGCGGGCTGGTGCGGCGGGTGGCGCTGCGGCGGGCGCGGTCCAGGCAGGCGTTGACCACGATCCGGTGCAGCCAGGTGGTGACGGCGGAGCGGCCCTGGAAGCCGGGTGCGGCGCGGAAGGCGGAGACCAGGGCGTCCTGGAGCGCGTCGGCCGCCTCCTCCCGGTCGCCCAGCGTGCGCAGGGCGACCGCCCAGAGCCGGTCGCGGTGGCGGTTCACCAGCTGCCCGAAGGCGTCCGGGTCGCCGGCGACGTGCCGCGCGAGCAGCGTCGCGTCGTCGTCCGCCACTGTCACCTGCCCTTGCCGTCGGTGTGCGCGGTCGTCCGGTCAGCCGAAGACCTTGACCTCGTTGACCTGCCCACGGTACCTGCCGCTGTCATTCGGATCCTTGGGCAGACTGGTCAGCCAGATCAAGAGGTAGCGCGTGGTCGTCGGGCTGGTGAGGGTGAAGTCGACGGTGGAGCCGCTCTGCTTGTCCAGCACCGTGTAGGCCTCGGGCTGGGCCGAGGCCGGGTTGGCGGAGGCCTGGGCGTTCGGCACCCGCAGCTCGGCCGTGTGGAGGCCGCCGAACTGGACGTTCACCGAGCTGACCGACTGCGGCGAACCGAGGTCGATGAGCAGGCCGGTGCCGTCCTTGAGCGGGGGCTTGGGGCCGAACGGGTCGACGTAGCTCTTGGTCACCCAGGAGGTGTTCGGGTCGCCGTCGAAGACCTTCGGGAGCAGGTAGGTGGACTCCGGGGAGTCGCCCCTCGGGTTGTACGAGATCGCGTCCTTGACGGGGATCGGGACCGGCGTGTGCGTGGCCGCGTGCGCGCTCGGTGCGGCGGTGCTGACCGACGGCTGCGGGGCGGCGATGGCCGAGCCGTTGTTGCGCAGGTGGTCGACGGCCTGCCAGGAGGCGACGCCGATGGCGCCCAGGGCGACCGTCCAGGCCGTCGCCTTGACCACCCGGCGCAGCCGGCGCCGGGTGCGGCGGACGGCGGACGGACGGGGACGGGCCTGCGGCGGCAGCGGCGGCACGACGGGACCGTCGATGACCCGGGTCGGGTTGGGCGCGGTCGGCAGGGCGTGGGTGTTGTGCCGGGGCGGCGGGGTGAAGACGGGCAGCTCGGGCTCGGGCTGGCGGATGCGGGGCATCAGCGCGATCGCCTTGGCCAGCTCCTCCGGCGTGGTGATCGGCTGGGCGTGGTGCGGCGGGTGGTCGAACAGGGCGCGCGCGGCGAGCTCGGACAGGCCCTTGTGGACGCCGGCCCTGACCTGGTCGGGGGCGGCGTTCTGGAGGCCCTTCGGCAGGCCCTGGAGGTCGTAGCGGTCCTCCGGGTAGGGCCAGCGGTGGGTGAGCGCGGCGAACAGCAGCGCGCCGATGGCACGGGTGTCGGCGCGCTCGGCGTCGTCGGTGTCGCCCTCGGCGGGCAGCCCGCGCAGGGCGGCGTCCACCGCGATGCCGTTGATCCGGTACTGGCCGCTGTCGGTGCGCAGCACGCAGCGGGGGGTGAGCCGCAGGTGGGCCTGGCCGCGCCGGTGGGCGGCGGCGACCGCGTCGGTCACCTGGCGGACCATCTGGTACGCCTCGTGCGGCTCCATCGGGCCGCCGGCGAGCAGCTTGGCGAGGTCGGAGGCGTGCGGCAGCCACTCCCGCACGACGTAGACCAGCTCGCCCTCCTGGACGGCGTCCAGGACCTGGACGAAGCGCGGGTCGCCGAGCAGGGCGGCGGACTTGGCGGCGGCGAGCACCTTGCGGGCGCGCTGGTGGCCGGAGGCCATCAGGTGGACGCCGACCGCCCGGCGCAGCTTCTCGTCGACGGCGCGCCAGCTGCTGAAGGTCTCGGTGTGGGAGATGCACTCCTCCAGCCGGTACCGGTGGCCGATCTTGTCGCCGCTGTGCCGCATCGGGGCGGGGAGGGTGCGGGGGAGGGTGGAGGTGTCGCGCGGGTCGAGGGTGGGCTGCGGGTCGGTGGGTGCGCGACGGGGAGTGCCGTCGGCCGCCTGCGGCGCCCCGGCCGGTTTCTTCGCCTTGCCGCCGGCGGCGAGTTCGGCGGCGATCTCGTCGACCGAGAGCGGCGCGGTGATCTCCGAAGTCTCCTCACCGAGCGAGGCCGCCTCACCGAGTGAAGTCTCCTCGCCGATCGACGCCTCCTCACCGACCGAGGCGTCCTCGTCGGCCGAGGTGCCGTCGGCGGGAGAGCCGGAGTCGGCGGTGGCCGCCGGGCCGTCCGGGGCGCAGGTGCCGGAGGAGGGGACGTCGTCGCCCGGGGCGGTCTTCGCGCCCGCGAGCTCGTCGATCGCCGCGGCCAGTGCGGCGTCGTCCGCCGCCGCGTCAGCTGCTGACGTGTCGACGACCGCCTTGGTGCCATCAGCCACCGTGGTCCTGCCTCCCCTTGTGTCGCCCCGGCTGAGAGAGTCGCTGGAGCCCGCGGGTTGGCGGCCCTGTGCTCCAGGACAATTGTGCCCACTCTTCTCCACCGGGTACGACCGCTGAGGGGGCCGCTCGGTTGCCTGGAGGTGGAGAGATGTGGTGCAGAACCGACACCGGGCCGCCACCAGCGGGGCCGGGCGGTCCCGGTGCGGGTGGCGGCCCGGTGCCGGGCCGGACCGGCCCGTGAGCCGATCCTCACGGTTGACGCCCGCTCAGGGCGTCGGCCGGTCCGGCCGGTTGGTGCGTCGGGTCAGCGGCCGAGCCGGCCGCGCACCATGCCGAGCATGGCGTTGAGCTCCTCGATCCGGAGCCTTTTCGCGATGAGCACGAACACGGCCAGCTGGAGGCCGCCCGCCACGACGACCGAGGCGACGCTGCCCGGCCAGCCGCCGAGCGCGCGCTGGACCGCCAGGCTGACGCCGAGCCCGACCAGGGCGGCCGGGACGCACGCGGCGGCCAGGCGGCTGTAGGTCCGGCCGATGCTCTTGGTGTCCAGCCCGCCGATCTTCTTCTTCAGCTTCGGCGCCGCCACCGTCACCCCGACGGCGTAGGCGAGGCCGTAGCCGAAGGCCATGCCGGTCACCGTCCACTGCGGCGGCAGGGCGAACCAGCAGACCAGCGAGAAGCCGGCCTGGCAGGCCGCCACCCAGACGGTGTTGGAGAACGGCGTCCGGGTGTCCTCGTAGGCGTAGAAGCCGCGCAGCATGACGTACTGCGCCGAGTACGGGATCAGGCCGAGCGCGAAGGCGGACAGCATCAGGCCGACGTTGGTCGCGTTGTCCAGGGAGGCGGTGCCGCCGCCGACCGCGTAGATCGAGCGGCCGATCGCCGGGCCGAGGGCCAGGAACAGGAACGCGGCCGGGACGACCGCCACCGCGGTGGTGCGCAGCCCGTACGAGAGGTCGTCGCGGACGGCGCCGGCGTCGTCGTCGGCCGCCGCCCGGGAGAGCCGGGGGAGCACCGCGCTCATCATCGAGACGGTGATGACGGCCTGCGGCAGCTGCCAGATCAGCAGCGCGTTGGAGAACGCGGCGAGGCCGACGCCGCCGTGGCCGCCGTGCTCGGCGGCACTGCCGGCCGCGGTGGCCAGCTGGGTGATGACGAGGTAGCCGGCCTGGTTGGCGAGGACGAAGAAGAACGTCCACTTGGCGAGGCGGGCGGCCTTGCCGAGGCCGTGGCCGCGCCAGTCGAAGCGCGGACGGAAGTGGAAGTCGGCCGCCCGCAGGTACGGGATCATCGCCAGCGACTGGACGACCAGGCCGATCAGCGTGCCGAGGCCGAGCAGCCGCACGCCCTCGGGGGTGATGTTCTCCGGCGTCACCTGGGTGGAGTTGAAGCCCCCGTAGACCCAGATGTAGGCGGCGAAGGTGAAGATCACCACGATGTTGTTGAGGACCGGGGTCCACATCATCGCGCCGAACCGGCCGCGGGCGTTGAGGATCTGGCCCATCACCACGTGGATGCCCATGAAGAAGATGGTGGGCAGGCAGTACCGGGCCAGTGCGACGGTGGTCTCGGCGCGGGCCGCGTTCTCCATCATCGGGTGCGCGATGAGCTGCACCAGGACGGGCGCCCCGAGCACGGCGAGGAACACCACGCCGCCGAGGCCGACCATCACCAGGGTGAGCAGCCGGCTGGCGTAGGCGGTGCCGCCGTCCTCGTCGTTCTTCATGCTGCGGACCAGCTGCGGCACGAAGACGGCGTTCAGCGCGCCGCCGCCGATCAGGATGTACAGCAGGGTCGGCAGGGTGTTCGCCGCGTTGTAGGAGTCGCCCATGACGGCGATGCCGATCGCGCCCGCGATCACCATCGTGCGCAGGAAGCCGGTGCCGCGGGAGACCAGCGTGCCGGCCGCCATGATCGCGCTGGAGTTCAGCAGGCTCGCGACCTTGCCGCCGCCGGCCGCCGGCGCGGACTCCGCGGGCGGCGCCTGCACGGCGTGCTCCTCGGCGGCGAGGTCCTCCAGCGGCTCGACCGCGGGCGGCAGCGCCACCGCGGCCACCTGCATGGTGGCCTCCTCCTCCGAGAGCGGCGGGTCGAACTCGATCGGGGGCACGAACGGGCGCGGCCCGTCGCCGCGGCCCTCCTGCGCCGGGTACCCGCCCACGGGCGGGAACGGCGCCGGGCCGGACGGCACGGGGGCGACCGGCGGCACGGGCGCGGGCCGGGGCGCCTGCGGCGGGGCCGCGCCCTCCGCCCGGCCACTGCCGAACAGCGCGTCCACGCCGACGTACTCGGTGGTCTCGGAGTCCCACCGGGAGTGCGCGGGGCCGGGCTCCCACTGCTGCTGCGGCTGCTCCGCGCCACCCCACTGACCGCCGGCCGCCTGGGCCTCGCCGCCGGGCTCCCGCCAGCCGACCGGGGTGTCCCAGCCGGGCTGCACCGGCGGGACCGGCGGCGCGAACGGCGTCGGCGGGACCGGCGCGGGGTAGCCGCCGGCCTGCGGCGGCAGCTGCGGCGGCACGTCGTACGCGGCGGCCTGCGGCTGCGGTGCGGCGGGCCCGGCGGCCCGGAGGCCGTACGGGTCCTGGCCGTCCTGCGGGGCCCGGTACGCGTCGGCGGCGTACGGGTCCTGGGCGTAGGTGTCGGCCACGTACCAGTCGCCGGACGGCGACTCGGCACCCGGCCGGTTCTCACCGCGGCCCGGCGGCCGCTCCTCGCTGCGCCCGGTCATGTCACCTCTTCGCGTTCGTGGGGGAGGCCGGCCCGGTCGGGTGCGGGGTCGGCGGTATCAAGGACCAACCTTCTCATCACTGGAGGTCCGATCCCGGCCATCGGCGCTGCTGCCGCGCGGTGTCTGCGCGGGATCGTCACCGGCGGGGCCGTCCTCGACGGCGTGGTCCCCGGGGCCCCCGTGGTCCGCGTCGCCGGCGTCGCCGGCGTCGTCCGCGTCGTCGGTGTCCTCGGGCTTCCCGCCCGGGCCGGCCGTCCCGGCGTCGCCGATCGGCTGGTCGCCGTCCTCGTGCGGCTGCCCGGCCCGCCGCTTGCGCTGGCGGAAGAACCGCAGGGCGGCCAGCAGGAGCAGCAGCACCCCGCCCGCGAAGACGTACAGCACGCCGTTGGTCACCGAGGTGACCTCCACCTGGAAGTTCTGCGCCTGGCCGTACGGGCGCGGGTTGGGCCCGGTGGTGAAGAGCTGGGCGGTCATCTGGACCGGGCCGTTGTTGCGGGCCTGGGCCTGGAACCGCACGGTGACGCCCTGCGCGGCCGGGATGACCAGGTCCTCCTGCGGGGCGACCCACAGCCGGTTCTGCTGGTGCGAGACGAGGTGCAGGCTCAGGTTGGTGACCGTCTGGGTGAGGTCGTTGCGGACGCTGACCTGGAGCTGGCCGGTGTTCCCGGCGAGCGTGACGACCGTCTTCTTGGGCACCTGCACCGCGCCGGTCAGCTCGCCGAGGTACTTCTTCACGCCTTCGCGGTACGCGTCTCCCCCGGGCGCGTCGGAGCGCCACTCGGTGGACAGCGAACGGACCATGGCCGCGCTGAACGGGCCGCGCACGCGCTGCGGCAGGGTGAGCACCTGCATCAGGGTGTCGAGGTCGTACTGGACGCTGTCGGTGTTGCTGAGGTCGGTGGCCGACAGCTCGGTGGCGCGGGCCTTGGCCGGGTAGTCGGCGGCGGCCGGGACGGCGGTGGCGGCGCCGGGGTCGGGCGCGGCCTGCGCCACGGTGTCCAGCTTGACCGGCTCGACCCACTTGCCGCCCGCCGCCGTCTGGAGGGCGCCCGCCAGCACCTTGGCGGTGCTCACGGTCAGGTCGCGCGGCGGCAGGACCAGCAGGCCGCGCTGGTTCTGCGGCTGCTCGTGGGTGATCGCGTAGGTCTCGGCGAGGAAGCGCTGGGTCGCCAGGGTCTGCGCCTGCGGAGTGCTCAGGTCGCCGTCGAACAGGGCGGAGACGGTCTCGTCCGCCACGACGGCGTTCTGCCCGTTGCCGACCGGGCGCACCGCGGTCGGCGTGTGGTTGAGCGCGTCCGGCTCCGGCATGCTCGCGCCGTTCACCAGCAGCAGGTCGCTGCCCGCCTGCTTGGCGACGCCGGCGATCTGCTGGTCCAGGTAGCCCTGGTAGGGCCAGGCGACGTCGGAGCGGGTGTCCACGGACAGCCGGCCCTCGACGGTCAGCCGGCCCGCGGTGGCGGCCTTGTTCAGGGCGGTGCCCATGCCGCCCAGGTCGGCGCCGTTGTGGGCGATCGAGGCGACGTCCGGGTCGGCGTACGGCAGCGCCACGACCTGGTTGCCGGGCTTGGCGACGGCGGCCCGCAGCTTGTCCAGCCAGGCCGTCGCGGCCGCCTGCCCGGTGCCGTTGACGACGTTGTCGTCCTTGGCCGGCTTGCCGTTCTTCTCGGTGCCCGGCTTCTGGACCTTGTACCCCTTGGTCATCGCGAACGCGGTGTCCAGCAGGTCCGGGTCGATCGTCCAGGTCAGGCCGGTCAGCTTCGAGCCGGTGTCCACCAGCTCGTACAGCCGGCCGCCCGGGGCGAACTCGGTCGCCAGGCTGTCGTCGCGCAGCACCGAGAGCGTCTGCTCGCCCTCGGCGACGGTCTGCGCGGCCAGCTCCGGCCCGTGCACCAGCGGCCAGACCGTGGCGACCCTGGTCGGCTGGGCGTCGGCGTTCGAGCTGTACGTCAGGAAGGTGCGGGCGATGCCCAGCGCCCGCTCGTGCTGGTTGTCCGCGGTCGAGCCCCAGGCGTCCACCGCGAGCTCGTAGACGCCGTCGCCGTTCAGCGAGAGGTCGTTGACCGCGACACCGAGGGTGTAGGCCTGGCTCTGGCCGGGGGCGAGCTCGGGCAGCGCGTACTGCGGGCTGTCCAGCTCTATGCCGTCCGCGCCGAGCGGGGCGGTGCGGGCGACCACGTTCTGCAGCTCGCTGCGCCGCTGCAGCGGCTTGCCCAGCGACGGCTTGCGGACGGCCGCGTGGGCGCCCTTGAGCACCGACTTGCCGCCGTTGGTCACGTGCCCGGTGATCGTCACGGTGCCGTTCGGGCTGGCCACCTGCGGGGCCACCGTGTCGATCGTCATGATCACCGGGGACTCGGCCGAGACCGACCCGTCCGTGGCCGGCACGTTGCCGCCGGCCGGCAGTGCACCGGCCGGGGCGGCCGCGACCACCGCCAGCGCGGCTCCCAGGGCGGCCGCGAGCCGCCGGGCCGTGCGGCGGCCGGGGCGCCGCCCGTCGGCGGGGTCCCCGGGCCGTCCAGGCCGTCCGTACGCCCCCAGGCCCGAGTGCCGTGCCGGCTCACTCACTCGTTTCGCCCTCGCCGTTCTCGCTCGCTGCTGCTGTCGGTGTTCGCTTGACGCTGTTCGCCGCTCGGTGCCGCGACCGCCGCCGCGGGCCGAGAGGATCAGCCGTGCGAAGCAGCCGGGTGGGACGGCCGTGAAGAGTGCGGCCTCCGGTCGCCCGGCCGGCCGTGGTGGCACGCGGCACCGCAATCCCCTGTCCGGTGCCCGAGAACTCGTTCACCGGCATGGTAACGATGCGGCACCGGGTGCGGTGTTGCGGGTCTTGGGGTGAGACGCCGAAAACGCGCGGGCGGTTGACCTGCGCGGGCACGTACCCTTGTGAGCCGTGTCCACTGCCAATGAGCCCACCGCCCTCACCCATCCTTCCAGCACCGCCACCCAGGCCGTACCAGGCCTGAGCGAGGCCCAGACCCTGGGCCTCCAAGAGCTGCTGCGGGTGTCGCCGGTCGCCGACGAGATCGCCCGCCGCTTCCAGGCGGCCGGGCACCGGCTGGCGCTGGTCGGCGGCTCCGTGCGGGACGCGCTCCTGGGCCGGCTCGGCAACGACCTGGACTTCACCACCGACGCCCGCCCCCAGCAGGTCCTCAAGCTCGTCAAGGGCTGGGCGGACGCGGTCTGGGACGTCGGCATCGCCTTCGGCACGGTCGGCGCCCGCAAGGACACCCCGCAGGGCTCGTTCCTGATCGAGATCACCACCTACCGGTCCGAGGCCTACGACCGCACCTCCCGCAAGCCCGAGGTCACCTACGGCGACACCATCGAGCAGGACCTGGTCCGCCGCGACTTCACCGTCAACGCGATGGCCGTCGACCTGCCCGGGCGCGGCTTCGTCGACCCGCACCACGGCCTGGACGACCTGGAGGCCCGGGTGCTGCGCACCCCCGCCACCCCCGAGGAGTCCTTCTCCGACGACCCGCTGCGGATGATGCGCGCCGCCCGCTTCGCCGCCCAGCTCGACTTCGACCCGGCCCCCGAGGTCGTCGCCGCGATGACGGCGATGGCCGAGCGGATCACCATCGTCTCGGCCGAGCGGGTCCAGGCCGAGCTCAACAAGCTGCTGCTGGCCGCCCACCCGGTGAAGGGCCTGCGCCTGCTGGTCGACACCGGCCTGGCCGGGCACGTCCTGCCCGAGCTGCCTGCGCTGCGCCTGGAGCGCGACGAGCACCACCGGCACAAGGACGTCTACGAGCACTCGCTGACCGTCCTGGAGCAGGCCGTCGACCTGGAGCAGGACGGCCCCGACCTGACCCTGCGGCTGGCCGCGCTGCTGCACGACATCGGCAAGCCGCGCACCCGCCGCTTCGAGTCGGACGGCCGGGTCTCCTTCCACCACCACGAGGTGGTCGGCGCCAAGATGACCCGCAAGCGGATGCGCGATCTCAAGTACTCCAAGGAGCTCACCGAGGACGTCTCGCGCCTGGTCGAGCTGCACCTGCGCTTCCACGGCTACGGCGGCGGCGAGTGGACCGACTCCGCGGTGCGCCGCTACGTCGCCGACGCCGGGCCGCTGCTGGAGCGCCTGCACAAGCTGACCCGCTCCGACTGCACCACCCGCAACCGCAAGAAGGCGGCGACGCTGTCGCGCACCTACGACGGCCTGGAGCAGCGGATCGGCGAGCTGAAGGCCCGGGAGGAGCTGGACGCCATCCGCCCGGCGCTCGACGGCAACCAGATCATGGAGCTGCTCGGCCTGCGGCCGGGCCCGCAGGTCGGCAAGGCTTACCAGCACATGCTCGAACTGCGGCTGGAGCACGGCCCGATGGAGCACGACGAGGCGGTGGCCGCCCTCCGCGCCTGGTGGGCGGAGCAGCCGCAGGGCTGAACGAACGCGCGGAGGGGCGGTCCCGGGGTGCCGGGACCGCCCCTCACGCGTGCCTGGTCAGGTGTGGATCGACTGCAGGCACAGGACGTAGCTCAGCGCCGGCATCCCGGTGCTCGTGCGGACGTAGTTGCTGTCGGACTTCGGCTGCGCCGCGCAGACCTTCTCGTCCGAGGTCGCCAGGTACTTCCAGAGCACCTTGTACTGGGCGCGCTGGTCGGTGCACGGCAGCATGGTGATCCGGGGGGTCGGATCGTACGTCGCCCCGGTGCCGTTCTCGTTGCGCAGGCAGTCGCCGGCCTTGGCGGAGTCGATGCTCGCCGGTGCCGGGACCGGGGCCTGCGGCTTGCCGGAGGTGTCCGGCGGCAGCGAGAAGGTCGGCGCGGGGATCGGCGGCATGCTGAAGCTCGGCATCGGCGGCACCGACACGGTGGGCATGACGATCGGGTGGGGCACGTACGGGTCGTTCTTGGGGGCGAACGCGCCCGCGGCGATCAGCGCGATCACCGTGATGATCCAGCCGACCGGGAGCAGCAGCATGAACACGTGCGGGCGCTTGGACAGCGGGACGCCCGGGTCGAGCTGCGGACCGTGGGTGCCGGGGGCGGGCGGCGGCAGCTGCTTGAGCTTGTTGTGCGGGCCCAGGTTCAGCAGCAGCGTGATGATCGTCATCGGCGCGCCGAGGTAGCTCCACCAGCCCTGGACCAGGGTCTTCGCGGACATGTCGCGCACGGTGGCATCGCCGCAGACGCGGCAGAACGGCCCCCGCAGCTTCAGGAACCGCATGATCACGATGATGCCCTGGTGGCCGCGGACGGTGGCCTCCACGGCGGGGAAGCCGCCGCAGAAGCGGCAGACCGGGCCCTGCGGGACGGCGCCGCCCGGGTAGCCGTAGCCGTACGCCGACGGGTCGGGCGTGGGCGCGGCGGGCGGGTAGCCGTAGTTCATCGGCGGCGGGGGCGGGACGGGCTGGCCGTACGGGTTGCCGCCGGCGTACGGGTTGGCGTCGTTCGGCGGCGGGGCGCCGTAGGGCATCTGGGGAGGCGGAACGGACAAGGGGTCCCCCGGGGAAACGGTGACGGACAAGTCGGACGGGCCGGACGGGAAGCCCGGCCGGAGGTCAGGAGGCGCCGACCGGTGCGGTGCCGGCGGGCTTCAGCGGGCCGAGGCAGAGCACGTAGCGCTTCTTGTTCCAGCGGCGGCCGCTCTTGCCGGAGACGGCGCTGGTGGACTGCGGCGTCTGCCGGCAGCGATTGGTGTCGGTGGTGTCCTCGAACTTCGACAGGACTCGGTAATTCGCCTTGCTGTCGGTGCACTTGACGATCTCGACGTCGCGGGTGCCGCTCACCCGGACGCAGTCGCCCGGCTTGGCACTGCTGACGCTCGGGCCGCTGAAGAGGTAGCCGCCGCCCACCACGGCGGCGGCGATCAGCACGCCGACGGCCTTCAGCTTCGAGCGGGTGGTGCGCTTGCCGCCCGGCGCACCGGCGGCCGGGGCGGGCTGCGGGTAGCCGTACGGCCCGGCGGGCGGGTACGGCTGCGCCGGCTGCGGGGGCCCGCCGTACGGCTGCTGCGGAGCCCCGTACGAGGGCGGCGGCGGCCCGTACCCCGGCGGGCCGGGCTGGGCGGGCACCTGCGGGGGCGGCGGACCGTACGGCTGCGCCCCGTACCCCGGCGGCGGACCGTACTGCGCGGCCGGCGGGGGCGGCCCGTACTGGGGTGGAGGCCCGTAGGGGCCGGGCGGTGTGCTCATCAGGTAGTCCCCCGTGACCGAGTGCTGTCGCTCCGACAGGTCTGACGTACCTTAGCGACCCTCTCCGACGCCCCCGGTTTCGAGCCCCCGCGGAACCTCAGGAGGCCTGGTCACCGGGCAGCGGCTCGTGCCGCCGGGCCGCGCGGAAGTACAGCAGCGCCGACAGCGCGTACACCGCGGCCACCCCGACGACCACCACGACCGACCGCCCGGACAGCGGCAGCACCAGCGCGGTGACGACCGCGGCGGCCACGAAGGCGACGTTGAACAGCACGTCGTAGATGGCGAACACCCGGCCGCGGTAGTCGTCCTCGACGGACTCCTGGACCACGGTGTCCGCGCAGATCTTGGTGCCCTGGGTGACGACCCCGAGCAGCAGCGCGGCCACCAGGCACGGCACCAGCGAGAAGCTCAGCCCGAGCGCCGGGACGAACACCACCGGCGCGACCAGGCAGGCCGTCATCCAGCCGGCCAGGCCGAGCCGGCGGGAGCACCACGGGCTGACCACCGCCGCGATGAAGAACCCGGCGGCGGACAGGCCGACCGCCTGGCCGAGGGTGACCAGCCCGGCCGCGCTGTCCGCCGGGTCGTTGAAGGTGTACCGGGCGAGCATCACCACGACGACGATCAGCACGCCGTAGCAGAACCGGGCCGCGGTGACGGCGGCCAGTGCGTGCACGGCGGGCCGGCAGTCGCGCACCAGGTGGCGGACGGCGGCGCCGAGCTCGACCGCGGCCCGGAGGAGGGCCTGGCCGAGCGCCGGGCGCCCGGCGTGGCGCTCGGGGCCGAGCAGGTCGCGGTCCATCCGGCGGGCGGCCAGCGCGGCCGACAGGTAGAGCAGTGCGGCCACCGTGACGAGCGCGGCGTCGGCCTTCGGCCCGGGCGTCATCACCTGGTGCAGGAGGAAGCCGATGCCCCCGCCGAGGGCGGCGGCGACGGTGCCGAGGGTGGGGGAGAGCGCGTTGGCGGTGACCAGCTGGTCCTGCCGCACCACCCGGGGCAGGGCCGCGGAGAGGCCCGCCAGGATGAACCGGTTGAGCGCCGTGACAAGCAGGGCCGAGGCGAAGAAGAGCCAGGTCGGCGCCTCGGCCAGGAGCAGCGCCCCGGTCACCAGGCCGAGCCCGAAGCGGGCCAGGTTGCCGACGTAGAGCACCTGGCGGCGGCGCCAGCGGTCCAGCAGGACGCCGGCGAACGGGCCGATCACCGAGAACGGCAGCAGCATCACGGCCAGCACCGAGGCGATGTCGGCGGGGGAGGACTGCTTCTCCGGGGAGAACACGACGTAGGCGGCCAGCGAGACCTGGAAGACGCCGTCCGAGAGCTGGGAGAGCACCCGGGCGGTCAGCAGTCTGCGGAAGTCCCGGCCCCGGAGCAGCTGGAGGAGCGTGGCGCGCTGCGCGGACTGGTGGGTGCTGCCGTTCTCGGTGATCGCCACCCGCCCAGGGTGCCACGGAACCGGTCGCCGTTTCACGTGAAACATTCGCCGGGAAAAGGTGAAGGGCCCACGATCCCGCGATCGTGGGCCCTTCCGAGGAGCTATGAGCGGTTATGAACCGTCAGTGCTCAGCGCTCGGTGTTCAGCGCTCAGCGCTCGACCTCGCCGCGGATGAACTTCTCGACGTTCTCCTTGGCCTCGTCGTCGAAGTACTGCACCGGCGGCGACTTCATGAAGTACGAGGAGGCGGACAGGATCGGGCCGCCGATGCCGCGGTCCTTGGCGATCTTGGCGGCGCGGACGGCGTCGATGATGACACCGGCGGAGTTCGGGGAGTCCCAGACCTCGAGCTTGTACTCCAGGTTCAGCGGGACGTCGCCGAACGCGCGGCCCTCGAGGCGGACGTACGCCCACTTGCGGTCGTCCAGCCAGGCCACGTAGTCCGAGGGACCGATGTGGACGTTCTTGGCGCCCAGCTCGCGGTCGCGGATCTGCGAGGTGACGGCCTGGGTCTTGGAGATCTTCTTCGACTCCAGGCGCTCGCGCTCCAGCATGTTCTTGAAGTCCATGTTGCCGCCGACGTTCAGCTGCATGGTGCGCTCGAGGATGACACCGCGGTCCTCGAACAGCTTCGCCATCACGCGGTGCGTGATGGTGGCGCCGACCTGGGACTTGATGTCGTCACCGACGATCGGCACGCCGGCCTCGGTGAACTTGTCCGCCCACTCCTTGGTGCCCGCGATGAACACCGGCAGGGCGTTCACGAAGGCGACCTTGGCGTCGATGGCGCACTGGGCGTAGAACTTCGCCGCCTGCTCGGAACCGACGGGCAGGTAGCAGACCAGGACGTCGACCTGCTGGTCCTTGAGGACCTGGACGACGTCGACCGGGGCCTCGTCGGACTCCTCGATGGTCTCCCGGTAGTACTTGCCCAGGCCGTCGAGGGTGTGGCCGCGCTGCACGGTGACGCCGGTCGGCGGCACGTCGCAGATCTTGATGGTGTTGTTCTCGCTGCTGCCGATGGCGTCGGCCAGGTCGAAGCCGACCTTCTTGGCGTCGACGTCGAACGCGGCGACGAACTCCACGTCACGGACGTGGTAGTCGCCGAACTGGACGTGCATCAGCCCGGGGACCTTGCCGGCCGGGTCGGCGTCCTTGTAGTACTCGACACCCTGCACCAGCGACGCGGCGCAGTTGCCCACGCCCACGATGGCTACGCGAACCGAACCCATTCCGGTTGCTCCCTGTGATCTCATGAGGGCCGCCGGGGTCGGCGGCACTCGTCCTGCTTCTTCGAATGACTGCTTGTACGGGCGCGAGGCGCCCACTCCTGCCGCGCGGCTGACGCGGGCTCAGCGCTCCTGGGCGGAGCGCCCCGGGCGGTCGTACGGTGGCCCGGACGGGTCGGGGGACCCGGTCTCCTGGCCACGGCCGTCCGAAGTCTTGGGGTGTCCGGCGGCGGGGCTGCTGCCGGTGGCGGGCCCGGTCCGGCCGGTGCGGTTGGCCCGCTCGGTCTCGATCAGCTCGTTGAGCCACCGGACCTCGCGCTCCACCGACTCCAGTCCGTGCCGCTGCAGCTCGATGGTGTAGTCGTCGAACCGCTCGCGGGCCCGGGCCAGCGAGTTGCGCATCCGCTCCAGGCGCTCCTCCAGCCGGCTGCGGCGGCCCTCCAGGACGCGCATCCGCACGGCCCGGTCGGTCTGGCCGAAGAACGCGAAGTGGACGCCGAAGTGCTCGTCCTCCCAGGCGTCGGGGCCGGAGTCGGCGAGCAGCTCCTCGAAGCGCTGCTTGCCCTCGGGGGAGAGCCGGTAGACGGTCTTGGACCGCTTGCCGTTGAGCGCCGTGGCCGGGACGTACTCGACGTCCGGGTTGTCCTCGACCAGGAAACCCTGGGCGACCAGGCTCTTCAGGCAGGGGTAGAGCGTTCCGTAGGAGAGGGCCCGGAAGGTTCCGAGCAGGATGTTGAGCCGCTTGCGCAGCTCGTAGCCGTGCATCGGGGCGTCGTGGAGCAGGCCGAGGACGGCGAACTCCAGCACTCCCGAGCGCCTGCCCATGCCGTCGTCCTCCTTCCCCTCGACCGGTGTCCGGCCGCCGTCTCCGGCGGTATGCCGCTTCGATGTATCGGCTCGATATATCGAGAACAGTAAACCTGGCCCTCCGAACGGGCAAGGGGGGCACGCGTGAATGTGATCACAAGCCGACGCGCGGGGATGGTTGGCAACGGCCGTGTAATGATCTGTTGCCCTTTTGCGGTATTTGGCGACTGATGCCCGATTAGGTGCATTTCAGGTCTGCGTACGCTGTCGCGTGTGCACGAGGACCACCTCCGGGGTTAGGGCGGTTGGCGGGCATCGAACGTGAACCCTGCCTTCAGGCTGGAACCGCCTGGCGAGGAGTGGCTGGAACATGAGCGAACGACGGCGGAGGACGCCGGGCCCGGGTGACGAGGGCCAACGGCCCCCGGGTGACGGAGCCCGCCGGGGCGGGCCAGGGCCGGACGAACTGAGCTCGCAGGGGCTGGGCCGGCGCCGCCCCCCGGGCGTCCGGGACACCGCTCAGCAGCCTCGGATGACCAGGGCGGAGATGCGCAAGGCCGCCCAGAAGAAGGGCAAGGGCGGCCGGGGCGCCGCTGCCGCGGCCTCCGCCGCGGCGGCCGGACCCGGCAAGAAGCGGTTCATCGACTACCCGCGGTTCGGCAAGACCGGCGTCCGGCGCTGGCTGCCGTCCTGGAAGCAGTGGCTGAGCGGCTTCCTGCTCGTCTTCGGCTGCTTCGTGGGCCTGGTGTTCTACCTGTACCAGACCACCGAGGTCCCGAAGCTGAACGACCTGGTGAAGGACCAGAACACCATCTACTACTGGGCCGACGGCTCGGAGATGGTGCGCAAGGGCGAGACGAACCGTCAGATCGTCGAGCTCAAGGACATCAGTCCCACCCTGCAGAACGCCGTCATCGCCGCGGAGAACCAGGACTTCCGCAACGACAGCGGCATCGACCCGAAGGGCATGCTCCGCGCCGTCTACAACATGGCGAAGGGCGGCGAGACCCAGGGCGCCTCGACGATCACCCAGCAGTACGTGAAGAACGCCTACCTGAGCCAGGAGCAGACCCTCAGCCGCAAGCTGAAGGAGTTCTTCATCACGCTGAAGCTCAACCAGCAGATCGGGAAGGACGAGATCCTCACCGGCTACCTGAACACCAGCTGGTTCGGCCGCGGCGCGAACGGTGCCCAGGCCGCCGCCCAGGCGTACTACGGAGTGGACGCCAAGGACCTCAACCTCTGCCAGAGCGCCATGCTGGCGGGCCTGCTCAAGGGCGCGGCCTACTACGACCCCACCGTCCCGGCCAACAAGGAACGGGCCGAGGGGCGGTGGTCGTGGATCCTCGACAACATGGTGAAGATCAAGGCCGTCACCCCGGAGGAACGTGCCAAGTGCACGGCCTTCCCGGACCCGCTCCCGCGCAAGACCTCCTCGAACATGAACGGCGAGATCAGCTACCTGGTCGACACCGCCAACCGGTACGTCACCAGCAAGGACCCCTCGATCACCCAGCAGGTGATCGACAAGGGCGGCCTGAAGATCTACACGACGTTCGAGAAGGACAAGGTCGACGCCCTGAAGAAGGCCGTCGACGACGTCAAGGCCGCGACGCTCGACCCGCAGAAGCGTCCCGACAACGACAAGTTCATCCAGTTCGGCTCCGCCAGCATCCGGCCCGGTGACGGCGCGATCGCCGCGCTCTACGGCGGCGACGGCGTGGAGAACGGCCACTTCGACAACAACGCCGAGGCCACCGGCGTCCAGGTCGGCTCGACCTTCAAGCCCTTCGTGCTGTCCACCGCGATGCAGGTCGGCGTCCAGACCGCGAAGGACGACAGCGGCAAGCCGAAGCGGATCAACGCCGACAGCCGCTACCTCGCCGACGACCTGTCCGAGATCCGCAAGCCGGACGGCTCGCTGGTGATCGGCGACGACGGCAAGCCCTACCGGCAGAAGAACGAGGACTCCAGCAAGCACGGCTACGTCTCGCTGCGGCAGGCCATGCAGTTCTCGTACAACGTGCCGTTCGTCCAGCTGAACCAGGACGTCGGCGGCCAGAACGTGGCCGACATGGCCGTGCAGATGGGCATCAAGAAGGAGAGCCTGGCCGACCCGAAGACCCCGACCTTCCCGCTCGGCACCTCGACCATCAGCCCGATCCGGATGGCCACCGCCTACGGGACGCTCGCCGCCAGCGGCAAGGAGGCCGAGCCCTACTCGGTCACCAAGGTCGAGGTGAACGGCGTGGAGCGGACCGGCTTCACCAAGCCCCAGCTCAAGCAGGCGCTGGAGGCGCCCGTCGCCGACAACGTCACCGACGTGCTGGTCAACGTGGCGAAGAACGGTACCGGTACGAAGAGCAAGGACCTGGGCCGCCCGGTCGCGGGCAAGACCGGTACCACCGACCAGAACAAGTCGGCCTGGTGGGTCGGCTACACCCCGCAGCTGGTCACCAGCGTCGCGATGTGGCGCGAGGACCCGAACAACCACGTGCGGCTCTCGCTCAACGGCACCGGCGGCAAGGAGTCGATCCACGGTGGTGACATCCCGACCGACATCTTCACCCGGTACATGAAGGTCGCGCTGGCGAACGAGAAGAAGCTGGACTTCCCGGCGCCGACCGCGATCGGCAGCGAGGTCGACTCCTCGGGCGCCCCGGTCTCGCCGACCGCCACGCCCACGCCGACCATGACCGACACCCCGTCGGCGCCGGCCACCCAGCCGCCGACCGGCAACCAGCCCCCGTCGAACGGCGGCCAGCCGCAGCCCCCGCAGCCCACCCAGGGCGGCGGCTGCGTCCCGGGCGTCGACTGCCCCGGCCCGCAGCCGAGCCAGCCGCCCAAGACCCACCCCGGTCCTTCGAGCACCTGTCTGCTGGGCCTGTGCCCGACGCAGCAGCCCTCGTCGACGCCGACGGACAGCACCCCGCCGCCGACCAAGCCGGGCAAGCCCACCCCGTCGGGCTCGTCCGCGGGCGGCACCCAGGGCGGTTAGCCGGCGTCGGCCGGACAGCGGTGAAACGGCGGTGGCGGCCCCCCCCGGTGGCCCGCCACCGCCGTTTCGTCATGATTCGCCACGGCCCGGACGGCCCCTCCGCGGGGGCCTCCTCGTCCCGGCGGGGCCGGTGCGGCAGGATGTCCGGCATGACGTCGAGCGCACCTGACGAATCCGCCGGCCTGACCGGGCCCAGCGACGCCGTCGGGCCTGCCCCGGCGCCCGTCGCCGCCGCCGGGCCGCCGGCCAACACGGTGGTGGTCCCGGCCGACGAGGACCCGGTGGCCGCGGCCGGCAGCGAGTTCTTCGGCGGCCCGCCCGGCCGCCGGGCGCTGCTGGGCGTCTCGTGGTGGGTCCCGGTGCGCGTCCTGGCGCTCGCCGTCATCGTCATCTCGGTGCTCGGCATGGTGCAGAAGGCGCCCTGCTACAGCCACGCGTGGTTCCAGGCGGGCTCGCCGCAGTACATCCACGCCTGCTACAGCGACATCCCGCACCTGTTCGCCGGACGCGGCTTCGCCGCCGGGCTGCACCCGTACGTCGACCGCATTCCGGGCTCCTCGGGGGACCTCCAGTACCTGGAGTACCCGGTGCTGACCGGCCTGTTCATGCAGATCGCGGCCTGGCTGACGCCGGGCGGCGGCACCCAGCAGGACCAGGAGCAGTGGTTCTGGGCGATCAACGCCGGCCTGCTGATGGCCTGCGCGGTGGTCGCCGCGGTGGCGCTCTCTCGCACCCACCGGCGCCGCCCGTGGGACGCGCTGCTGTTCGCGCTCGCGCCCGTCCTGCTGCTCAACGGCACCGTCAACTGGGACCTGCTCGCGGTCGCGCTGGCCGCCGTCGCGATGGCCTGGTGGGCGGGCTCCCGGCCGCTGTGGGCAGGCGTGTTCATCGGCCTCGCCACCGCCGCCAAGCTCTACCCGCTGCTGCTCCTCGGCCCGCTGTTGGTGCTGTGCTGGCGGGCCGGCAAGTGGCGCGAGTTCCGCGCGGCGCTGGGCGGCGCGCTCGGCGCCTGGCTGCTGGTCAACCTGCCGATCATGATCGCCAACTGGCAGGGCTGGTCGACCTTCTACGTCTTCAGCAACCACCGCGCCGAGGACTACGGGTCGTTCTGGCTGATCGTCATGCAGAACCGCGGGACCGGGCTGGAGTACCTCAACTCCTACATCGCGGCGCTCATGGTGCTGGGCTGCGCGGCCATAGCGTGGCTGGGCCTCTCGGCGCCCCGCCGCCCGCGCTTCGCGCAGCTGGCGTTCCTGGTCGTCGCCCTGTTCATCGTGGTCAACAAGGTCTACTCGCCGCAGTACTCGCTCTGGCTGCTGCCGCTCGCGGTGCTGGCCCGGCCGCGCTGGCGGGACTTCCTGGTCTGGCAGGCCTGCGAGGTGCTGTACACCCTGGGCATCTGGTCCCACCTGGGCTTCGTCACCGGGACCAAGCAGCACGGCATCGGCGAGGCCTGGTACCACTTCGCGATCGTGCTGCACCTGCTGGGCACGCTCTACCTGGTCGCCCTGGTGGTCCGCGACGTCCTGCTGCCGGACCGCGACCCGGTGCGCTGGGACGGCAGTGACGACCCGTCCGGAGGGGTGCTCGACCGGGCCCCCGACGCGGTCGTGATCGGGGCCGCCCGCCGCCTGCGCGAGGACGAGAGCTACGCGGAGTACGCGCCGGCCGGCCCCGGACAGTGGCTGGACGAGCCGGAACTGCCGGAGCCGGCCGAGAAGGGCTAGCGGGAGCGGGGCCTCCGTGGGAGGCCCCGGCGGGAGGGCCTCAGCGGTCCACGACGCGGTCGAAGTGCGTCGTGGTGTGCCGGACCTGCAGGCCGAGCTCGTCGCCGATCACCGGCGCCTTGGTCTCGCCGTCCAGGAACAGCAGCGAGACCTGCATGTGCGGCGGCTCGGCGAACCAGAGCTGCTTGCCGGCCCAGTGGAACGGCGACTTGGTCTTGTTGACGGTCGCCAGGCCGGCCCGCGCGATGCCCTTGGCCCGCGCGCCCATGCTCGCCACGTACTTGGGGGCCTCCAGGCCGATGCCGTGCGCGGTGCCGCCGGCGACCACGACGATGTGGCCGTCGGAGGGCGCCGGGTGCTGGCGGTAGCCGTAGCGGTCGCCCTTCTTCACCGGGGTGACGTCCAGGACCGTCGCCCGGACCTCCAGCGCGCCGTGGTCGCCCAGCCAGAGCCGGGTGCCGATCCGGGCGCGGAAGACGGTGCCCGGGTAGCGCTGGGCCAGCTGGTCCATGCCGGCCGAGCCGAGGTGGCTCACGAACACGGTGTCCACCGGGATCCCGGCCGCCCGGGCGGTGTCCACCCAGTACGCGACCTCCTCGACCGGGCTGGAGCCGTCCGGCCGGTCCATCGGCAGGTGCAGCGCGAGGCCCTCGAAGGAGACGCCCTCCAGCTCGGCGGCCACCGCCGGCAGGTCGGCCGCGCTCACGCCGTGCCGGCGCATGGTGGTCATGCACTCCACGACCACCCGGGCGCCGTGCAGCGCGCGCAGCGCGTCCACGCTCGCCACCGTCCGGATCACCCGGGCGTGCGGCAGCGGGAGCACCTCCTCGCCGATCCGGTAGGGGGTGAGCACCAGCAGCTCGCCGCCGTACCACTCGGCGGCGTCGGCCGCCTCGTAGGCGGTGCCGACGGCCAGCACCCCGGTGCCGAGCAGCGTCGCCTCCTCGGCCAGCCGGTGGTTGCCCAGGCCGTAGCCGTTCCCCTTGGCGACCGGCACCAGGCCGGGGAACTCGGCGAGGACGGAGCGCTGGTGGGTGCGCCAGCGTTCGGTTTCGAGGTAGAGCGACAGCGTCATCGGGTCAGCCTCCTCAGCGGCGGGACATGTAGAGGTCGAGGGCCTTGTGCAGCAGCTTGTTGAGCGGGAAGTCCCACTCGCCGAGGTACTCGGCCGCCTGCCCGCCGGTGCCGACCTTGAACTGGATCAGGCCGAACAGGTGGTCGTTCTCGTCCAGGGTGTCGCTGATGCCGCGCAGGTCGTACACGCCGCCGCCCAGCGCGTAGGAGTCGCGCATCATCCGCCACTGGATGGCGTTGGACGGCTTGACCTCGCGCTTGTGGTTGGCCGAGGCGCCGTAGGAGTACCAGACGTGCTCGCCGACCACGAGCATCGTGGTCGCGGCCAGCGGCTCGCCCTCGTGGTAGGCGATGTAGAGGCGCATCCGGTTCTGGTCCTCGGCGGTGAGGGCCTTCCACATGCGCTGGAAGTAGGAGAGCGGGCGCGGGGTGAACTTGTCGCGCTCGGCCGTCACCAGGTAGAGCTGGTGGAAGATCGGCAGCTCGTCGTAGCCGCCCTGGTACACCTCGACGCCGCTCTTCTCGGCCTTCTTGATGTTGCGGCGCCAGAGCTGGTTGAAGTTCTTGTGGATGTCGTCCAGCGAGCGGTTGGCCAGCGGCACCTGGAAGACGTAGCGCGGCTGGACGTCGCCGAAGCCGGCGCCGCCGTCCTCGCCCTGCAGCCAGCCGGCCTTGCGCAGCCGGTCGGCCACCTCGAAGGCGCGCGCCTCGTACCAGTCGGCCTCGACGTCGCGCAGGCGCTTGGCCTGCTTGCCGGCGATGGCCTCCTTGATGGTGGGGGCGTTCCAGCGGCGGATGACGATCGGCGGGCCCATCTTCACCGAGAACGCGCCCTGCGCCTTGAGGTGGGCGAGCATCGGGGAGAGCCAGCGGTCGAGGTCGCGGTCGAACCAGTCGATGACCGGGCCCTCGGGCAGGTAGGCCAGGTAGCGCTTGACCTTGGGCAGCTGCCGGTAGAGCACCAGGCCGGCGCCGACGAGCTGGTTGCCCTCGTCGAACCAGCCGATCGACTCCGAGCGCCACTCGGCCTTCACGTCGCCCCAGGACGGGACCTGCATGTGGCTGGCCGAGGCGCGGCTCCTGATGAAGGCGAGGTGCTCCTCGCGGGTGATCGTCCTCAGGCGCAGGCTCATGCTCGGTGCTCCTCGTCGGTCGGGCTGTGGTGGCCCCGGGTTCTCGGGGTGACCCTATCGTCCGGTGGCACCGGCGCCCGTGGGCGCGGGCGTGACGGCGCCCCCGTGCGTACCTGTCTCCTGCAGATACGCGACGGGGGCGCCGAGGGTTCCTGTCGAGGGGGCCGGAAGCGGTCCCGGAGGCCCGGGATCAGCCCCAGAGGCCGCCCCGGGCGATGCCGAGGTAGAAGCCGACGGCGGAGGCGCCGAGCGTGATCATCAGGACGAAGCGCTCGGCGGTGGTGACCGAGACGAACATGCCCCAGAGCCCCGCGACGATGCCGAACAGGCCCGTCCACGAGGTCAGCAGGTGCAGGTTGTAGAAGAACGACGTGGTGAAGGAGACGACGCCCAGCAGCGCGGTCAGCGCCACCAGGGCGTTCTCCCGGGGGTGCGGGTGGCCGTCGGTGTTGAGGGTGAGGGCGGGCATGCGGTGGACGGACTGTGCCATGTGTCCCACCTCCTGGCGTGGAGACGAACGGGCAGGAATCCCGTTCCGTCCAGATTGCGGCGGTTGGACTGGTCTCACAACCCCTATGCGTTTTGTTCGGCCGTACGGGTGCGGGTAGGCTGTGCCGTCTGCACTGGTGTAGTTGTGCCCCCTTGCGCCCTCTTGCGGGCGGCCGCCCGATCGGGTGAGCGGGGCCCGACTGTCGGACCCGGCCGCTACGGTGGGCCGGTGTCGTCACACGCTCCGGTGCCGACGCTGCACAACCCTCCTGCCACGGAGAGACCGTGGCCGTTGAGTCCAAAGGAGGTGGGTTACCCATGCGTCACTACGAGGTGATGGTCATCCTCGACCCCTCGGTCGAGGAGCGCGCTGTCTCCCCCCTGATCGAGAACTTCCTCACCGTCGTCCGCAACGCCGGCGGCAAGGTGGAGAAGGTCGACACCTGGGGTCGTCGCCGTCTGGCTTACGAGATCAACAAGCAGTCCGAGGGCATCTACTCGGTCATCGACCTGAAGGCCACGCCTGAGGTCGTCAAGGAGCTCGACCGCCAGATGGGCCTGAGCGAGTCGGTTCTGCGGACCAAGGTCCTGCGCCCGGACACCCACTGAGCCACCTCTGAGGCCTTCGGGTCTCGGGTAGCTCGCGACCGCTGTTTCACGTGAAACAGCGGTGAACGGACATCTTCCCGAGAGGTCATCACCACCATGGCAGGCGAGACCGTCATCACCCTCGTCGGCAATCTCGTCGACGACCCCGAGCTGCGCTTCACCCCGTCGGGTGCGGCGGTCGCGAAGTTCCGCATCGCGTCCACCCCCCGCACCTTCGACCGTCAGACGAACGAGTGGAAGGACGGCGAGAGCCTCTTCCTCACGTGCAACGTCTGGCGGCAGCCGGCGGAGAACGTGGCCGAGTCGCTGCAGCGCGGCATGCGCGTCATCGTGCAGGGCCGACTGCGCCAGCGGTCTTACGAGACCAAGGAAGGCGAGAAGCGGACGGTCTTCGAGGTCGAGGTCGACGAGGTCGGCCCGAGCCTGCGCTCGGCGACTGCCAAGGTCACCCGGGCCAACCGTTCCGGTGGCCCCGGCGGCCCCGGTGGCGGCTTCGGCGGCCAGCAGGGCGGCCAGGGCGGCCAGGGCGGCGGCGGTGGCAACTGGGGCGGCGGTGGCGGCCAGCAGGGCGGCGGCTGGGGTGGAAACTCCGGCGGCCAGTCCGGCCCCTCCGACGACCCGTGGGCTTCCAGCGCCCCGTCCGGCGGCCAGCAGGGCGGCGGCGGCTGGGGTGCCCCGTCCGGTGGCGGCTTCTCGGAAGAGCCCCCGTTCTAAAGAGCTGACAGATTTCGTGCGGCCCGGCCGCCGGCGTCCCCGGACGCCCGCCGGGTCGTGAACCCCAAATGGAGCACACAATGGCGAAGCCGCCTGCTCGCAAGCCGAAGAAGAAGGTTTGCGTCTTCTGCAAGGACAAGGTCAACTACGTTGACTACAAGGACACGAACCTGCTGCGGAAGTTCATCTCCGACCGCGGCAAGATCCGTGCCCGCCGGGTCACCGGCAACTGCACCCAGCACCAGCGTGACGTCGCCACGGCCGTGAAGAACAGCCGTGAGATGGCGCTGCTGCCCTACACCAGCACCGCGCGCTAAGAGAGGGTGACCAAGTAATGAAGATCATCCTCACGCACGAGGTGCCGGGTCTCGGCTCCGCCGGCGAGGTCGTCGAGGTCAAGGACGGCTACGCCCGCAACTTCCTGGTCCCGCGCGGCTTCGCCATCCGCTGGACCAAGGGTGGCCAGAAGGACGTCGACGCGATCCGTCGCGCCCGCAAGATCCACGCCATCCAGACGCTCGAGGCCGCCAACGAGGTCAAGGGCAAGCTCGAGGGCGTCCAGGTCAAGCTGGCCGTCCGCTCGGGCGACGCCGGCCGTCTGTTCGGCTCGGTGACCCAGTCCGACGTCGTCGAGGCCATCAAGGCCGCCGGCGGCCCGGCCGTGGACAAGCGCGCCGTCGCGATCGCCTCGCCGATCAAGACCGTGGGCACCCACAAGGTCTCGGTCAAGCTGCACTCGGACGTCGTGGCCAACCTCGACGTCGCCGTCGTGGCTGCCTGAACCGCATAGCAGTGGCCCGAGGGCCGGACTCCTCCGCGGAGTCCGGCCCTCGGCGCTTTCCCGGGCCGGGGTTCAGCCCCGGACCGCTCCGGTGACCAGCCACCTGCCGCCGCGGGCGCGCCGGACCATGAACCCGGCGCGGACCAGCATGAACAGGTTCATCGCCCACCACAGCCCGGCCAGCCCGGTGCCCGTCGCCGGGACCGCGAGGGCCGCCGGCGCGAACACGGCCAGGGTCGCGAGCATCGCCCACGCCAGGTACGGGCCGTCCCCGGCGCCCATCAGGACCCCGTCCAGCACGAACACCAGGCCGCTCAGCGGCTGGGTGAGCGCGAGCAGCAGCAGCGCGGTGCCCAGCTGCGCCCGCACGGCCGGATCGGGCGTGAACAGCGGGACGTACAGCGGGCGGGCCACGACGACCAGCAGGCCCAGCACGACGCCGGAGCCGATGCCCCACTCGACCATCCGCCGGGTGGCCGCCTTCGCCCCCGGGACGTCCGCCGCGCCCAGGTAGCGGCCGATGATCGCCTGGCCGGCGATCGCGATCGCGTCCAGCGCGAAGGCCAGGAAGCTGAACAGCGTCATGGCGATCTGGTGCGCGGCGACCTGGGTGTCGCCGAGCCGGGCGGCCACCGCGGTGGCGATCATCAGCACGGCCCGCAGGCTCACCGTCCGCACCAGCAGCGGACCGCCCGCCCTGGCGCTCGCCCGGATGCCCGTGAGGTCCGGCCGCAGCGAGGCCCGCTCCCGGCGGGCGCCGCGGACCACCACGACCACGTACACGGCGGCCATCCCGGTCTGCGCCAGCACCGTGCCCCAGGCCGAGCCGGCCACGCCGAGCCCGGCTCCGTAGACCAGGCCGGCGTTCAGGCCGATGTTGGCGGTGAAGCCCGCGACGGCGACCACGAGCGGCGTGCGGGTGTCCTGGAGGCCGCGCAGCACGCCGGTGGCGGCCATCACCATGAGCATCGCGGGGATGCCGAGGGAGCTGATCCGCAGGTAGGTCACGGCGTAGGGCGCGGCCGTGTCGGAGGCGCCGAGGACGTCCGCGGCCCAGGGGGCCAGCAGGAGGGTGAGCGCGACCACCGCGACGGACAGGCCCAGGGCGAGCCAGATGCCGTCGACGCCCTGCTGGACGGCGGCCCGGCGGTCCCCGGCGCCGATCCGGCGCGCCACGGCGGCGGTCGTGGCGTAGGCGAGGAAGACGAAGACGCCGGTGGCGGTGGAGAGTGCGGCCGCGGCGACGCCGACGCCGGCCAGCTGGGGGGTGCCGAGGTGGCCGACGATCGCCGAGTCGGCCATCAGGAAGAGCGGCTCGGCGACGAGCGCGCCGAAGGCGGGGACGGCGAGGGCGAGGATCTCGCGGTCGTGCCGGCGTCTGGAGGGTCCGGTGGTGGCGGCGGTCATGCGGTCCAGGTTACTCATCCACAGGTAATGGCTGCTAGTGCCTGTTGTCCATTACTCGAACTGGTGAGTGGCGAGCCCGGCGGGCTCCGCGCCCACAGCCGTCCGGTGGTGTGTGAAGAATTTCTCATGCACAGACCCCGGAAGAGGTAACTCCAGGTCAGAGAGTTGACGTGGGGCCGATGGTCCGGTTATCCACAGGACCTTCCACAGGGGCGTCCACAGCTTTGCGGCAGTTCTCCACAGCCCAGGGCCGCTCGTCCACACCCCCTGTGGATAACCGTGTTGGCTGAAGGGCGTCCGGCCCCTTAGCGTGGGCTCTCCGCCCGACACTCCCACCCGCCCCGGCGTCCGTTTTGTCGGCCCCGTGGCGTACAAAGAGGAGCGGCTCCGCTCCAACTCGCACCACTCGCTGATCGGGGAACACGCGTGACCGGCCCCCAGTACGACGACCACGACGCCCCGCCGCCGGAGGACGACTGGCAGAACGCCGAGGACCCCTTCCCGGCCGGTGCGTTCGACGACGCGCCGTTCCCGGAAGGACCCGGCGACCGGCTCCCGGTCTCGCGGGGTCGCGGCGGGGGCCAGGGCGACGGCTTCCAGAAGGGCGGGGGCGGCGGTTTCCAGAAGGGCTCCCAGAAGGGTGGGGGCGGGGGGTTCCAGAAGGGCTTCCAGAACGGCAAGGGCGACCGCCGGGACGACGGTGGCCAGGGCGGCGCCGAGGGCTTCGAGCGCGTCCCCCCGCAGGACCTCGCGGCCGAGCAGTCCGTCCTCGGCGGCATGCTGCTCTCCAAGGACGCGATCGCCGACGTCGTCGAGGTGCTCAAGCCGGCCGACTACTACCGGCCCGCGCACGAGATGATCCACGGCGCGATCCTCGACCTCTACGCCCGCGGCGAGCCGGCCGACCCGATCACCGTGGCCGGCGAGCTCACCAAGCGCGGCGAGCTCCAGCGCGTCGGCGGCGCCTCCTACCTGCACACCCTGGTCAACTCCGTCCCGACCGCGGCCAACGCCGAGTACTACGCCCAGATCGTCGCCGAGCGCGGGGTGCTGCGCCGGCTGGTCGAGGCCGGCACCCGGATCGCGGGCATGGGCTACGCGGCCGAGGGCGACGTCGACGAGATCGTCAACGCGGCACAGGCGGAGATCTACGCCGTCACCGAGCAGCGCACCAACGAGGACTACGCCCCGCTCGCCGACATCATGGAGGGCGCCCTCGACGAGATCGAGGCCATCGGCTCGCGCAACGGCCAGATGTCCGGCGTACCGACCGGCTTCGCCGACTTCGACCAGCTCACCAACGGCCTGCACCCGGGCCAGATGATCGTCATCGCGGCCCGTCCCGCCATGGGTAAGTCCACGCTCGCCCTGGACTTCGCCCGGGCGTGCTCGATCCACAACAAGCTGCCGAGCGTCATCTTCTCGCTCGAAATGGGGCGCAACGAGATCGCGATGCGCCTGCTCTCCGCCGAGGCCCGGGTGGCGCTGCACCACATGCGCTCCGGGAACATGACGGACGACGACTGGACGCGGGTCGCCCGCCGCATGCCGGACGTCAGCGAGGCGCCGCTGTTCATCGACGACTCGCCGAACCTGTCGATGATGGAGATCCGGGCCAAGTGCCGCCGGCTCAAGCAGCGCAACGACATCAAGCTGATCGTCATCGACTACCTCCAGCTGATGCAGTCCGGCGGCTCCCGCCGGGCCGAGAACCGCCAGCAGGAGGTCTCGGACATGTCGCGAAACCTGAAGCTGCTGGCCAAGGAGCTGGAGGTGCCGGTGATCGCGCTGTCCCAGCTGAACCGTGGTCCCGAACAGCGCACCGACAAGCGGCCGATGGTCTCCGACCTGCGAGAGTCCGGCTCGATCGAGCAGGACGCCGACATGGTCATCCTGCTGCACCGCGAGGACGCCTACGAGAAGGAGTCCCCGCGCGCGGGCGAGGCCGACCTGATCGTCGCCAAGCACCGTAACGGCCCGACGGCCACGATCACCGTCGCCTTCCAGGGCCACTACTCGCGCTTCGTGGACATGACCCGGGACTGACCCCGGCGCGTTGCGCGGCCTGCTGGTCGCCCTCGCGCTGCGGCCGGGGCGCGTCGTCCCGAAGGCCTCGCCGGTCGACCGGATCCGGCCCGCTCCGGGCCCGGCACCCCCCCCGTCACACCCCTGGCACGGCCTCCGACGTGGGGTGATCAAGGAATCGTGAAAGGGTTGTGTTCGAATGGGCTACCCTCCAGCGCGTGACGATTATCAGATCGCTGCCTCGGTGGGGGGCACACAAGGAGCGCCGTGCCGACCGTGCGGCCGCGCCGGCGAGCAGACTCGGCTGGTTGGACGCCCTGCGGGGCATCGCGGCGCTGGCCGTGGCGGCCCACCACTTCGAGATCTTCAGGCTGATCCCGAAGGGCGATGTCATCGCCGCCCACTTCGACCTGGGCTTCTACGGGGTCATCGCGTTCTTCATCGTCAGCGGGTACATCATCCCGGCCTCACTGGAACGCCGCGGTGACGTCCGGGCCTTCTGGATCGGCCGGGTCTTCCGGATCTACCCGGCGCTGATCGTGACCGTGCTCTTCGCCGAGTTCGTCCTGCCGCTCAGCTACCAGGTCGTCAGCTACGACGGCGTCCCGTACCACAAGCTCTGGCTGGCGGCCAACGGCCTGCTGCTGTCGGACATGCTGGGCGTGGTGAACGCGCTCGGCATCTCGTGGACGCTCGCGTACGAGATGCTCTTCTACTTCTTCGTCAGCAGCCTCTTCACGGTGGGCTGGCACCGGCGCAGCACGCCGATCGCGGTCGCTGCGGGGGCGATCGCGCTCGTCCTGGGCGTCTGGATCCCGTCGTACAGCCTGAACCACACCCTCACGGAGACCAACAACCTCGTCGCCGCCACCGTGGTCGTCGTGGTCATGGGCGTGCTCTGCATGCTCAGCGGCAACGCGCCGCTGGCCCGGGTCGGCGGTCTGCTGCTGGGCGGGCTCGGCCTGCTGCTGGTGTTCACCAACGGCCGGGACCCCGCGTACGAGAGCTTCACCATCCTCGCGACGATGTTCGCCGGCACGGTGATCTACCGGGCGCAGCACGGGCAGATCGAGCGCATCGAGGCCTGGCTGTCCGTCGGTTTCGTGGTGGTGGCGGGCGCCATGGTCGGGTGGATGTACAACCGGGACGCGATGGCGCGCGCGACCTCGACCTTCACCTGGCCGGCGTGGACCAACGCCTACCTGGCGGCCTGGGCGTCGTTCGGGCTCTTCTTCCTGCTGCGCAACCGGCGGCTGCCGCGCGTGCTGACCTGGCTGGGCGCGGTGAGCTTCTCGGTCTACCTGCTGCACTGGCCGGTGAAGAAGTTCCTGCTGTGGCGGCTCGGCTGGGACAGCAACCACTACTACGTCAAGCTGGCCGCGATGCCGTTCGCCGAGCGGTGGTCGTGGGTGGCCGGGTACGTCGCCGTGCTGCTGGTGGTCTGCTGGGTGGTGTACCGGCTGGTGGAGATGCCGTTCCAGAACCTGGGCCGCAAGCTGACCAAGGCGGTGAACCGGCGCTGGCCGCCGCAGTCGCTGGAGCCGGCCGCACCGGGAGCGCCGTCGGCCGCCGTACCGGTGCCGCGCCAGGAGTCGGAGCTGGTGGGCGCGGGTTCGTCGGGCGGGGCGGAACGCTCCGGCTGATCCGAGGGACATGAGGGCCGGGGGCGGCTCACGGGTGCGCACCCGTGAGC
>NZ_JBHVPD010000109.1:0-33055 GCF_042887525.1 Kitasatospora sp. NPDC057936 | reverse complement strand
CCTACCTGCCGCCGCACCCCGCCGTGTTTATGCCCCCCACGCCTTTCCCCCCCCCCCCCGCGCGGGGGGGGCGCCCACCCGGTCACCGGGCGCCCCCCCCTCCGGCGTTCCCTGGCCCCTTCCCGGGGCCCGGTCGGACCTCTTCGGGACCTCTTCGGGACCTTTTGGGGAGCTTTCGGGACCTTTTGGGAGCGCGCGAGCCTGTTCGGCTATCCGGCTATCCGGCTATCCGGCTATCCCGGCTATTCGGCGAAGGCCGCGAGGTGCTGGGTGAAACCGCCCTGGCTCGGCGGCAGCGGCCGCGGCTCGGTGCACACCACCGGCTGCGGCTCCTCCACCGGCAGCAGCCGCAGCTCCGGGTTCTCCGCCGCGCCGGGCGCCGGCAGCAGGCGGACCTTGGTGCCCACCGGCACGGTGCTGCGCAGCCCGTCGACGATGCACCAGACGTCGAACCCCTCGGCCATCCGGATCAGCGACTTCTGCCGCGCCAGCGGTGTCCTGGCCTGCTCGACCTCGCAGCGCCGCACGACGCCGGTGCCCTCGCTGGGCTCCAGCCGCAGGTCGGTGGAGCCGCAGGTGGGGCAGAGCAGCCGCTGGAAGGTCGGGTTGCTGCACCAGGCGCAGCGCTGGAAGTACAGCGTGGTGCTCTCGCAGACGTCGTCGATGGCTGAGTGGACCACGGTGTCATCTCCCTGCGCTCGGACGGCTTCGGCAGCAAAAGAATAGGGAACTCAGTGCCGCTATGTGAAGGCACTGAGTTCCCTTTTTGCTGCGCGCGTGCATAATGAAGGGTACTGAGTACCGTCAGTGCCGTCCCGAAACAGGAGCGCCGTTCATGAGCCAGGACTTCGATCTCTTCCGTATCTCCGAGGAGCACGGGATGCTCCGTGAGGCGGTGCGCGGGCTGGCCGAGGCGAAGATCGCTCCGTTCGCGGCGGAGGTGGACGAGCAGGGCCGGTTCCCGCAGGAGGCGCTGGAGGCGTTGCAGGGTAATGACCTGCACGCGGTGCACGTGCCGGAGGGGTTCGGGGGTGCGGGGGCGGACGCGCTGGCGACGGTGATCGTGATCGAGGAGGTCGCGCGGGTGTGCGCGTCGTCGTCGTTGATCCCGGCGGTGAACAAGCTGGGGTCGCTGCCGGTGCAGCTGTCGGGCTCGGAGGAACTGAAGGCGAAGTACCTGGGGGCGCTGGCGCGTGGTGAGGGGATGTTCTCGTACTGCCTGTCGGAGCCGGAGGCGGGTTCGGACGCGGCGGGGATGAGGACGCGTGCGGTGCGCGACGGTGACTTCTGGGTGCTGAACGGGGTGAAGCGCTGGATCACGAACGCGGGTGTGTCGGAGTTCTACACGGTGATGGCGGTGACGGACCCGGACAAGCGGTCGAAGGGGATCTCGGCGTTCGTGGTGGAGAAGGGCGACGAGGGTGTGTCGTTCGGTGCTCCGGAGAAGAAGCTGGGGATCAAGGGGTCGCCGACGCGTGAGGTGTACTTCGACAACGTGCGGATTCCGGCGGACCGGATGATCGGTGCGGAGGGGACGGGTTTCGCGACGGCGATGCGGACGCTGGACCACACGCGGGTGACGATCGCGGCGCAGGCGGTCGGGATCGCGCAGGGGGCGCTGGACTACGCGAAGGGCTATGTGCAGGAGCGCCGGCAGTTCGGGAAGGCGATCGCGGAGTTCCAGGGGGTCCAGTTCATGCTGGCGGACATGGCGATGAAGCTGGAGGCGGCGCGTCAGCTGACGTACGCGGCGGCGGCGAAGTCGCAGCGCGGGGATGGGGACCTGACGTTCTTCGGTGCGGCGGCGAAGTGCTTCGCGTCGGACGCGGCGATGGAGATCACGACGGACGCGGTGCAGCTGCTGGGCGGGTACGGGTACACGCGGGACTACCCGGTGGAGCGGATGATGCGCGACGCGAAGATCACGCAGATCTACGAGGGCACCAACCAGGTCCAGCGCATCGTCATGGCCCGCAACCTGCCGTAACACGCAGGGCACCGGCCCTTCGGGGCCGGTGCCGCGCCGCGGTGTAAGTTCCCGGGAATGAGCGAGAAGGAAGAGCAGGACCTGCCCATGAACGACGGGCCCTCGAAGCCGGCGATGCGCGAGGCGCTCGTGGCCGCGGCCTTCGAGCTCTTCCTGGACCGCGGCTTCGAACAGACCACCGTCGACGACATCGTGTCCCTCGCCGGGGTCGGCAGGCGCTCCTTCTTCCGCTACTTCCCGGCCAAGGAGGACGTGGTCTTCCCCGACCACGAGCGCAGCCTGGCCGAGATGACGGAGTTCCTGGACTCCGGCACCGGCGAGGAGGACCCGGTCCGGCACGCCTGCGGCGCGGCCCGCCTCGTCCTGCGGATGTACGCCGAACAGCCGTCCTTCTCCGTCCAGCGCTACCGGCTCACCCGCAAGGTGCCGGGCCTCCGCGCGTACGAGCTGTCGGTGGTGTGGCGCTACGAGCACACCCTCGCGGCCTACCTGCGCGGCCGGTTCGCCGACCGCCCGGACGGGCCGCTGCGCGCCGACGTGATCGCCGCCGCCGTCGTCGCCGCGCACAACCACGCCCTGCGGACCTGGCTGCGCTCGGGCGGGGAGAGCGACTGGGTGGCCGAGGTGGACAGCGCGATGGCCTTCGTCGTCGACACCTGGAGCGACCGCCCCGCCGACGGCGCCGGCGACGCCGACCAGGACGACGTCGTCGTCCTGGTGGCCAGCCGCAAGGCGCCGTTGTGGCGGATGGTCCAGGGCATCGAGAGCGCGCTGGGGGAGTCCCGGCAGGTCTGACCGGCCTCCGCCCGCGCCCCCCGTTCGGCGCAACCCGCCGCCGGCACCGCCCGGTTGGCGCACCGTGGCGCTGCGAGCCGCCGGGCTCCGGGCGAGACTCGGTCCCAGGACGGGGCCGGGCGGGCCCCGGGAGCGCGAAGGAGCGGCCATGCCCGGGACGCCGGAGCGGGGCAGCGCCGGTCCCGGCCTGCGCGAGGTGCTGCTGCACCGGGGCTACCTCGGCCTGCTGGTGGTCTCGGCGCTGGTCGGCGTGCCGATCTCGCTGGCCGCCTTCGGCTTCGTCGGCCTGGAACACGAACTCCAGCACTGGGTCTGGGAGAGCCTGCCGGACGCGGCCGGGTACGACCGCGCCCCCTGGTGGTGGCCGCTGCCCGCGCTGCTGCTGGCCGGCCTCTTGCTCGTCCCGGTCGTCACCCGCCTTCCGGGGCGCGGCGGGCACGTTCCGGTGGACGGGCTCGGCGGCCCGCCCGGCCTGCCGCGGGAAGTCCCCGGCGTGCTGCTCGCCGCACTCGCCTGCCTGCCGCTCGGCGCCGTGCTCGGCCCGGAGGCGCCGCTGATGGCGATGGGCGGCGGCCTCGCGCTGCTCGCGGTCCGGTCCGCCCGGCGGGAACGGCAGCCGCGGCTCGTGCCGGTGCTGGGCGCGGCCGGCTCGGCGGCGGCGATCGCCACCATCTTCGGCAGTCCGCTGGTGGCGGGCGTGATGCTGATCGAGGCGGCCGGACTGGGCGGCCCGCAACTCGTCGTGCTGGTTCTTCCCTGCCTGCTCGCGAGCGGTGTCGGCGCGCTGGTCTTCACCGGCTTCGGGCACTGGACGGGCCTGTCGATCGGCGCGCTCTCGCTGCCGCACGTCCCGAAGAGCGGCGTCCCCGACCCGGGGGACTTCCTGTGGGGCGTTCCGCTGGCCGTCGTGATCGCCGCGGTCTGCGTCGCCGGGCAGGCGCTCGGCCGACGGGTCAAGGCCTACACCACCGGCACCCCGCACCGGACCGCCGTGCGCACCGTCCTGTGCGCGCTCGCCGTCGGCGGCTGCCTGGCCGTGTACGCGCTGATCACCGGCCGTACGCCGGAGGAGGCCGCGCTCTCCGGGCAGGCCACGCTGGGCGCGCTCGCCGCCGACCCGGCGTCCTGGCCGATCGGGGTGCTGCTCGCGCTGGTCGCGTGCAAGGCCGTCGCCTGGGGCGTCGCGCTGGGCAGTCTGCGGGGCGGCCCGATCTTCCCGGCGATCCTGCTCGGCGCGGCGCTCGGGGTGGCCTGTGCGCCGCTGCCCGGCTTCGGCACCGCGCCCGGCCTCGCCGTCGGCCTGGTCGCCGCCGGCGCCTCCGTCACCCGGCTGCCCGTCACCAGCACTGTGCTGGCGGCGATGCTGCTGGGCGGGGAGGCGGCGAACCTGATGCCGCTGCTGATCGTCGCCGGGGTGACGGCCTTCATCGCCGGCGAACTGCTCCGCGGCCTCGCCGCCGGCACCCCTGCACCGGCAGGGCCCGCGGCGGCCCGAGCGGGCTGACCGCGGCCGCCCGCGAGTCGGCCCGGGCCCGCCGGCGAGCTCCCGTCGCCGCCCGGAGGGTGGGCCGGGCGGCGGTGCGGGAGGTGCCCGCCGGTGGTGGGGAAGTACCGTCCGGTGGGCGGGAGTTCGACGGCGGGCCCGGGGTGTTCAGGCCCCCGGGTGGGCGAGGGCCGCGGCGAGGACGAGGTCGCGCTTGTGCGTGATCGACACCTGGACACCGGCCACGCCGAGGCCGGCCGCCCAGGTGGCGGCGGCGCCGGACAGCCGGACCACCGGGGCGCCGCCGTCCGAGCGCAGGACGGCGACGTCCCGCGGCCGGATGCCGCCCGTGAAGCCGGTGCCGAGGGCCTTCAGCACCGCCTCCTTGGCGGCGAACCGCCCGGCCAGGAACTCCCGCGCCCGCTCGGGGCCGAACGCCTCGGCGGTGGCCAGCTCGGCCGCGTCGTAGACGAAGGCCCGGAACCAGGGCCGGCGGAGCAGCCGGTCCAGTTCGCCGATGTGCAGCAGATCGACCCCGATCCACACGGCCGGCTACTCCGGGTCCGCGCCGGTGGTGGCCCGGCGGCCCGTCACGAGGCGGCGATCTCGGCGCGGATGAGCCAGAGCCGGTTGGCGCCGCGGCGGTTGCGCGGCTGGACGTCGTAGGGCCAGCGGCCCTGGCCGGCGCCGGGCTGGCCGGGCTCGCTGACGTCGACGGCCTTCCAGCCGTTGGCGGTCAGGAACTCCTCGGGCTCGTCGCTGCCGAAGATCCACGGGGTGCCGTCGGCGGCGAGCGTGTCCAGGAAGGGCTTGGAGAAGGGACTGCGCAGCAGGGCCCGGCCGAGGATGTCGAACGCGAGGCGGCTGCCGGGGGCGGAGGCCGAGGCGAGGAGCCGCAGGAAGCCCGCGGCCTGCTCGTCGGTGAGGAAGAAGGTGAGGGCCTCGGCGATCCACAGGGTGGGGCGGGTGCGGTCGAAGCCGGCGGCTTCGAGGGTGGGCAGCCAGTCCTGGGTGAGGTCGGCGGAGACCTCGCGGCGGTCGGTGCGGGGTTCGGCGCCGAGGGCGTCGAGGCGGCGGCGCTTCTCGGTGATGAGGGGGCCGTGGTCGACCTCGTAGAGCTCGGTGCCGTCGGGCCAGTCGAGGCGGTAGGCGCGGGTGTCCATGCCGGCGGCGATGAGGACGACCTGCCGGATTCCGCCCTCGGCGAGGATGTCGCGGATGGCGTCGTCCAGGTAGCGGGTCCTGATCGAGATGAACGGCAGGACACCGCCTCCGGCGTAGCGCTCGATCAGTTCGAAGCCCTTGGGGGCGGCGAGGTCGCGGGCGAGGGGGTCGGTGAAGAGGGCGTCCTCGCGTTCGGACTCCTGGGCGCGGGCGGCGGCCATCCACTGGGCGGTGTAGGAAACGGCGTGCATGGGTGGTCCCTCCTCGGGCTCAGGCGAAGAACGCCTTCTGGATGGTGGCGAGGGACTGGAAGTCCTCGATGTCGATGGTGTCGAAGTCGATCTCGATGCCGGCCGCGTCCTCGATGGTGTAGACGAGCTCGACGAAGGCGAGCGAGTCGACCAGGCGGCTCTCGATGATGTTGACGTCGGGGGCGAGTTCGGTGCGGCCGGGGTGGCGGCCGAGGATCCAGTCGCGGACCTTGTCGATGCCGGTGGCGCTCATGCCGGTTCCTTTCGAGCGGTGCGGACGGTTTCGGCGGCCTGGTCGAGGTCGCCGTGGAAGTGGTCGGTGAGGACCGCGATCCAGCGTTCGAGGCCGAAGGCGGTGCAGGAGGTGTAGGCGTGTTCGCCGGTGGTGAGGGTGATGTCGCAGCGTTCGCCGAAGAAGTTGCGGTGGGTGTTGACGGAGGCGATGGCGAGGTCGCCGTACTGGAATTCGTGTTTGACGGGGTTGAGCTTCTGGAGGAGGGCGCGGGCGCCGTCGTTCTGGAAGAAGGGGTCGCTCGCGGGGGCCTTGCCGAGGTCGAGGCCGAGGGCGGCGGCGAAGGCGAGGATGCGGTCGGTGAAGTGGTGCAGGACCTGCTGGGTGTGCTCGTGGGTGCCGATGGCGACGATCTCGCGCATCTGGAAGGAGGCGAGGCGGCGCAGGCCGTCGTAGTGGTCCTCGCTGCGGAAGCAGCGGTTGACGAGGGTGACGAGGGTGTCGTCGGGGACGGTGGTGCCCTCGTAGTAGAGGTAGGCGCCGTAGCAGGTGGCGTGGGGCAGGCCGTAGCGGGCGTCGGCGAGGGCGTCGGGGGTGAAGCGTCCGCCGGCGGGCTTGCGGGGTTCGCCGGTGAGGTCGAGGGGGGCGGCGGTCCAGGCGAGGTGGGGGAAGTTGGTGTAGACGTCGAACTTCTCGAGGTCGGTGACCGGGTAGAGCGGGGGCGGGGTGATGGGTTGGGCGCCGGCGGCCCGGGCCCAGGTGGTGAAGGTCTGGTCGAGTTCCTGGAGCAGGCGGGTGGCGGGCGGTCCGAGGATGGCGAGGGCGGGTTGCCCGTCGTGGCCGGTGAGGCGGTTCATCGGATGAGTCCCGTCTTTTCCAGGTACTTGGCGGTCTTGCGGAAGGTGCGTCGTTCGGCTTCGGCGCGGGCGGGGGATTCCAGGAGCTGTCGGCGGACCTCGTGGGGCTTGTCGAGGCCGGCGTCGCGGTAGACCTGGGGGTGGTAGAGGGATTCGAAGCTGTGGGTGAGGTAGCGGCGCAGGTAGGTGGAAATGTCGTCGAGCTGCTGTTCGGTGGCGTCCTGCTTGAGGTCCTGGTAGAGGAGGTCGACGAGTTCGCGGCCGAAGGCGATGTGGCGGGATTCGTCCTGGTGGTGGATGCGGTTGATGGCGCGGATGGTGTCGTGGAGGCGCTCGTCGGTGGCCATGGTGGCGTTGTAGTGGTCGACGAGTTCTTCGAAGATGAGGATGCGGGTGAAGACGAGGAGGCTTTCGGTCTTCGTGCCGTGGGTGGGGGTTTCGGTGCCGGCGGCGGGCTGGCGGTAGATCTTCTTGCCGTAGCGCAGGCAGAACTCGGCGAAGAACCACATGTGTTCGTTCTCTTCGCCGATGAAGTGGTGGAAGAACTCGGAGGGCGTCTCGAATCCGGCGGTGTGGATGCGGTTGACGACCTCGGTGAGGAGTTCGCGGATGCCGTGGACGTTGAGGCTGTAGAAGTTGATGCTCTCGTGCTTGGAGAGGGTGTGGAGCTGTTCGGGGGTGAGCCGTTCGGCGAGCTCGGTGCCGTGGGTGGTGGTGAGTTCGGGGCTCATCCACCAGGTGTTCTCGGGGAGCCGGTCCGGCCATTCGAAGAGCCGGTAGGGGTTGTAGTAGTCGTCGATCGACTTGACGGTGAGGCGGTCCATGATTTCCTGGAACCGGCCGTTCCGCTCGATCACATCGCTGACCATGGGCGATGTCTCCGTTCGCCTCGGGGGCTTTGTGGTGTGCCTCCAGGCTATGGATTGGTGCAGACCTTCCTCAACGCCCGGAACCGGCTGCCGAATTAGGTCAGCGACCGGATCCCCGAGAGGGGGAGCGGACGGCTCAGGGGTGCCGGTACTTCGTGACGGAACCGTCCTGGGCGGTCCGGTCCGCCGCCTGCTGGATCAGCCGGACGGCCTCGGCGGGCTTCAGCCGGCCGGTCGTCAGTTCGCCGATGTAGCCGGCGATCACCTCGCGGTTGAGGTCCTGGTACCAGTCCGTGCGGGGCGCGACGATGTGCTCGCCCGCGGCCTTGAGCAGGTCGCGGGCTGAGGCGAGGCCGGGCGGCAGTTCGAGGTCGTCCGCGGCCTCGCCGACCACCGTCAGCGAGGACACCCGGCGGGTGAACTCCCGTGCCGACGTGCGGCCGAGCAGGACGCGCAGCAGCTCCTGGCCGCCCTGCGGGTTGCGGGCGGCCCGCGGGACGACGAACGCGCTGCCGGCCGCCGCCCAGATGGTCCCGAACGGCATCCGGTCGGTGTCGCCGAGCCCGGGGGGCGGGGCCACGGCCATGTCGAAGCCGGGCGGCGTGGTGTCCTTGGCCTCGTTCTCCACCCAGGAGCCGTTCGGGATGAACAGCGCCTTCCCGGCCGTCCACGCGGTCTGCGCCTGGAGGTGGTCGAGGTCCGCGGTGCCCGCCAGCAGGTGTCCGCGGACGGCGAGTTCGTGGTACGCCTCGAAGGCCTGCCGGACGGCGTCGTGGTGCCAGGCGTTCGGCTCCAGGTTGTCGATGGCCCGCAGCACCTCGGGGCCGCCGATCTTGGCGATGAACGGGTACAGGGTCCACTGCAGGTAGAACGGGTACTTGCCGGGGAACGTCCAGCCCGCGATGCCCTCGCGCTTGGCCTCCTCGCACAGCGCGAGCATCTCGTCCCAGGTCCGCGGGTACTCCCAACCGTGCTTCGCCAGCGTCGACTCGGAGTACCAGAGGCCGAACACCGTGTACGCGTGGTTGAGCGCCCAGACCTCCTCCCCGCCGAACCGGCCCTTGGCGATCGCCGCCGGGATCAGCGTGTCGGCGACGGTCCGGCCGGGATCGTCGTAGGCCGGTGCGGCCAGCAGCGGCCGCAGGTCGGTCAGCCGGCCCGCGGCGGCCAGTTCGGCGGTGGCCACCGAGGCCGGGCCGGTGTTGTCCACGAGGTCCGGCGGGCTCCCGTCGGCGAGGCGCGGCTCCAGCAGCGGCCGGATCTCGGCGGCGGCGGTGTGCGCGACCTCCGCGTGCGGGAACGCCGTGCGGTAGCGCTCCTCGGCGTCCCGGACGTAGCCGTCGCCGAAGCCGCCGTCGAAGACCAGCACGTCCAGCGGCGCCGCCGGGTCCACGCCGAGCGGGTTCGAGCCGAGCGGGTCCGCGCGCCCGGTCAGGGCCCCGGAGGCCGACCGGGACTGCGCGAGCAGCCAGGCGTAGACCTCGGGGTCGTCGTACGTCCTGGTCCACGAGTCGTGCCCGGTGTCCGGGTACCGGGTGAAGCGGACGGGGTTGCCCGCCTCCCGCAGCGCGGCCACGATCTTCTCGGTGTGCGAGACCGGGATGTTGCGGTCCTCGGCGCCGTGGAAGGTCCACACCGGCAGGTGGGCGATCCGCGGCGCGGCCTCCGGCAGCCAGGAGCCGCAGATCGGCACCGCGGCCGCGAACCGGCCCGGGTAGCGGGCGGTGAGCGCCCACGTCCCGGTGCCGCCCATGCTGAGCCCGGTGACGTACAGCCGGTCCGGATCCACGCGGTGGGCGTCGGCCACCTCCCGGACCAGGGCGGCCAGCGCGCTCAGTTCGGCCGCCCAGGTGCTGTACGAGGGACACTGCGGCGCGACCACGACGAACGGCAGGTCCGCGCCGGCCTCGATCCGCTTGAGCGGGCCGTGCGCGGCGATGCCGGCCAGGTCCTCGCCGCGCTCCGAGGCGCCGTGCAGGAACAGCAGCAGCGGCCAGGGCTCGGCCGCGTCGGCGTAGCCGTCCGGCAGCGACAGGACGTACGGCAGGTCGTTGCCGCCGTCGTCGCTCGCGAACAGGTGGTGCTGAAGGGCGGTGGACATCGGTTTCCTTTCATCGGAGGGTCGTCCGGTTGTCGCGGGGCCGGGACCGGCCCGAGCGGGAGGGCGTCCCGCTCGGGCCGGTCACCGCGCCCGCGGCTCGGGCCGGGCAGCGGACGGTTCCCGCTCGGAGGAGCGGGGCCGGGTGTGGTGCGGAGAGGGTCGGTGGTGGGTCCCGCTGCCCGCCCGCCGGGTGCCGGTGCCGGGGGGCGCAGCACGGTGGACCCACCCGGCCGGGGCACCGGCGCGGCCCGTCGGCTCAGGCGGCGTTCCTCGGCGTCGGGCCGACCAGCCCGGTCCGGGCCGCCAGCACGCCGGCCTGGAACCGGCTGGTGGCGGAGAGGTCCTGCATGATCGCGGCCAGGTGGCGGCGGAAGGTGCGGTCCGACATCGCCACCCGCCGGGCGATCACGTCGTCCTTGGCACCGGAGGCCAGCAGTTCGAGGATGGTCGCCTTCACCTCCTCGATCGTCCCGGCGTAGCCGCCGGCCGCGGAGTCGAACTCGAAGGCCGAGGCCCAGTAGCGTTCGTGCAGCCCGCCGAGGAAGGCCGCCACCGCCCCGTCGTACACGACGGCGATCGCGTCGCCCTCGCCGGCCGGGATGAACGCGACCTGCCGGTCGAACACCAGGAAGCGGTCGTGCACCTCCTTGGTGGTGCGGGCCTGCCCGCCGACCGCCATCAGCGCGCCGATGTGGGCCCGCGTCCCGGCGTCGCCGCGGGCGGTGTGCGGGTAGAGCACCCGGGCCCGGACGCCGCGTTGCAGCGCCTCCAGCACGAGCGGCCGGGCCAGTCGCAGCTCGGCCGTCTCCTGCGCCACGCAGGGCTGCATGACCAGCAACTCCTCGGTGCAGCGCTGGGCCGCGTCGAGGAGCCGAAGCCGGAGCTCCTGCGGGTCGTCGGTGATCACCACGCTCTCCGTGCGGGTCTTGGCCTGCTTGTCGAACGCGGCCGCGAACGAGCGCAGTTGGCCCTTGAAGCCGGCGAGCCGGCGCCGCTGGTCGTGGATCGCCCGCTCCAGCGGCACCAGGAGCTCGACCTGGGCGGTGTCCGGGCTGACCGCGACCAGCAGGCTCCCGCCGTCCTCGGCCGGCCGCACCAGGCGCAGTTCGCGCAGTTCGTCGAGCGCCCGCAGGACCCTGGGGAACGGGAGGCCGAGTTCGGCGGCGATCCCGGCGGGGGTGAAGTGCGGTCGGCCGAGGGCCCGTTCGTAGAGCCAGACCACGAACTGGTCCGGCTCGCCGGGGTGTCTCGCGGAGTCCTGCCGTACGGTCGGTGCCGCGTGTGCCATGATCGCCTCCACTCAGTCCTCGTCCGGTCGTCCGCCGCCCGGTTCGGCGGCGCGCAGCCTGCGGACGGCCGGTGCCGCGAGCAGGACGGCACTGCAGGCCAGCCCGACGCCGAAGGACGCGAACATCAGCGTCCGCTCCCCGGTCAGGCGGGCGATCGGCCCGGCCAGCGCGCGGCCGAGGGCCATCGACAGCAGCGAGCCGGCCACGTCGTACGCGTAGACCCGGTTGAGCAGGTCGCCCGGGATCTGCGTCTGGACGGTGGTCGCCCACAGGACCGACCACAGCGCCAGACCGGCCCCGGCGAGGCCCCAGCCGACGCACAGCACGACCACGTCGGGCCGGACCGCCGCCGTCAGCGGGTACAGCGCGAACAGCACCCACCCGATCGTGCCGAAGGCGAGCGGCCGCGCCGGGCGCAGCCGCATCGCCACGGCGCCGCCGACCAGCCCGCCGACGCCCATGGCGGCCAGGCCGGTGCCGAGCACCGTGGAGCCGTGGGCGGCGACGACGAGGTCGGTGCCGACCGGCAGCGAGAGGCCGGCCACGAAGCACCCGTACAGCAGGAAGACCGAGATGACGCCCCACAGCCACGAGCGGGCCCGGAACTCCTGCCAGCCCTCGACCAGTTGGCGCAGGAACGACTCCCCGGCCGGCTCGCCCGCGCGCGGCGGCAGCCGCAGCGCGAACAGGCAGGCGGCGCTGATCCCGTACGTGGTGGCGTAGATGGCGAACACCACGGCCGGCCCGGAGAAGCTGACGAGCACCCCGGCCAGGGCGGGCCCGGCCACCCCGGCCAGCGACTCGGCGATCCGCAGCGCGCCGTTGGCCCGCTGGACGTCCTGCGCGACCTGCGGGACGAGTCCGGCCACCCCGGGCTGGAACAGCGCGGTGGCCAGGCCGCTCGCGAACTGCAGCGCGACGATGGCGGCCAGCGACGGCGTGCCGAGGGCGAACGCGACGGCGAGCGCGCCCTGGATGCCCAGGCGCACGAGGTCGGCGAGGACCATCATCCGGCGGGGGGTGAACCGGTCGGCGAGCACACCGCCGAACAGCACGCCCATGGCGAGCGCCGCCATCCAGGCGCCCAGCGCGTAGCCGACCCCGGCGGTGCCGTAGCCGCTGTCCAGGACGCCGACGGACAGCGCCACGGGCAGCATCGCGTCGCCGAGCAGCGAGCCGGTGCGGGCGCCGAAGTAGCGGCGGAAGTTGGCGGACCACAGGGCGGCGCCGGGAGCACCGGCGTCCTCGGCACCCGTGGCGGTGGGACTCGCCTCGTCGGCGCTGGTGTCGGTGGCGCTCACGTCAGGTCGCCTTCCGCGGGGCGGCCGGAGGAGTCGGACAGCACCGGGAGCCCGGCCCAGGCCCGCGGGTCGTCGGCGCGGGCCGGCTCGGGGGCGCCGTCGTGCACCACGTAGCGGTGCGGGGTGATGGCGCCGACCCGCCCGGGGAGCGCGGCCAGCGCGCGCCGCTGGACGTCGCGCGGGTCGGCCGGCCCGGGGAGGTGGCACACCAGCCGGTGGCCGAGGTCGTCGTCCGGTTCGGCGGTGACGAGGTGCGGCGTGCCGGCCAGCACCTCGGCGAGCAGCGTCCGGACGGCGGCGAGCTCCACCCAGGAGCGGTCGCTGAGGTACCAGCCGGGGCCGCGCTCGACCGGCGCGAGCGTGGTGAGCGAGGGCAGTTCCTTGAGCGCCACGTCCTCCTCGGCGGCGGCCGCGAACAGGCGCAGCAGGGCGCGCCCGAACTCCTCGGCCTCGGCGTCGGCCAGGGTCTGCGGGTCGAGCCACAGGGTCAGCTCGAACTCCCCGGTGAGCCGGTACAGGCAGGCGAAGAAGCGGCAGGGCACGTCCTCGGGGGGCACCCACCCGACGCTGCCGCCGAGCCCCGGTTCCGGGACGGCGGGCTCCTGGTGGCCGGGGATCCACACGCCGGGCAGCCGGCCGCGCGCGGACTCGTCGGGGGAGCCGGCGGCGGCGGCCAGCGCGCTCATGTCGTTGAAGACGAGGTCGCGGGCGAAGGAGATGCCGCGTTCGGTGCTCGCCGCCTCGATGGCCCGCCAGACCGCCGTCGGGTCGAACCAGCTGTGCCGGTACGCGGGCAGCCCGGCCGCCCGCACCTGTCGGACGACGTCGTCGAAGCCGGTCGGCCCGTCGAGGTCGAGCGGCAGCAGCGCGTCCTGCGCGAGCGATCCGAAGAAGCCGCGCAGCTTGGGGACGACGCGGTTGCCGGAGAGCGAGGTCACCGCGACGGTCCCGTGCCCGGCGCGGTGGCCGACGAGCACCGCGAGGGCCGCGAGCACCACCGTGGACGCGCTGGCGCCGGTCCGTTCGGCGACGGCCGCCAGCTGGGCGGGGGCGGCCGTGGAGCGGACGGCGAGGCCGGGGTGCAGCCAGTCGGTCTTGGCCGGGGTGCCGGTGGGCGGCGGGAACACGGCCTGCGGCACCCGGCCGATCTGGGCGCCCCAGTACTGCACGGCGCCCGCGCCGATCCGCTGGACGGACGCCGAGCGCTCCAGCCCGACGACGTCGACGGGCTCCAGCGCGGGCGGCTCCGGCAGCTCGCGGCCGGCGCACAGCGCGGCCCACTCGGCGTGCAGCACCTCGCACGCGGCGACGTCCATGGCGGCGTGGGTGACCACCCAGACGAGCTGTCTCGGGACGCCCTCCACCGTCACCACGGCGACGCGGAAGGGGAGTTCGGACTCCAGGTCGAAGGGGCGGGCGCGCAGCCGGCGGGCGGTGCGCTCGGCCGTCCCCAGGGGGTCGCCGTCCGACTCGACCAGCTCGACCACCAGCGTGCCGCAGGCGGCGACCCGCTGGGTGGGCGGGGTGGTGAGGACGTACGTGGTGCGCAGCGACTCGTGGCGCTCCAGCAGGGTGCGCAGCTGGGCGGCGATCCGGTCCGGGCCGCCGTCGGCGGGGACGCCGAAGACCATGGCCAGGTTCAGGCGCGTGGGGTCGTCGTCGATGCTGATCGCACGGACGATGTTGGCGTGACCGAACGAGAGGGGGCCCGACCGTGCGGGGCGGGCACCGGCGAAGTCGACCGTGAGCTGTGGCAACGTGTCACCTCATGGATCGCGGCGGTCGTGTGGGGGGTTCTGGATCACGGTACGGAGGGCGGCTGTTGGACCGGCTGTAGTCGCACCAGAGGGGGTGCGGCCGGAACTTCCGGTCGGCGGGGGCCGCGTACGGGGGCTGAGCTCGGCGATCCGGCGGGCGGGCGGGTGGCGGCCGGGCGACCGGAAGAAGTGGCCGCAACTTCCGGAGCAGTTGTTCCGGGGGCAACGGTCCGCCCGCGCGGTCTGTTCGCGTGGTCCGTCCGTGCGGTCCGCCCGCCCGGTCCGTCCGCGCCGCCGTCCCCGGCCGTGAGGGCTCGGCCGTGACTCAGAGGACGGCTCCGGTCCCCGTCTCCTCGCAGATCCGCTCCGCCGCGCGCCGGTGCGCGAGCGCCTCCTCCGGCGCGCCGAGCGCCGCGTGCGCGTGCCCGAGCACGTGGTGGCTGCGCGCCTCGCCGGGCCGGTGGCCGGTCTCCCGGTGCAGCGCGAGCGCCTCCGCGGCCAGGTCCGCGCCGGTGCGCGGGTCGCCCAGCAGGACGCGGACGTGGGCGAGCACGTCGAGCGCGCAGGCCTCCAGCAGCCGGAACTCCGACTCGCGGGCCAGGCCGAGCGCCTGCTGGGCGGTGAGCAGGGCGAACTGCCGCTCACCGAGCCGACGTTGGACGGTCGCCAGGCCGACGAGCGCGGACACCTGCGGGAAGCGGTCGTCCACCACCTCGGCGAGGTGCAGCGCCTGCCGGTAGCTGTCGGCGGCCTCGGGCAGCCGCTCGGCCCGCTCCAGCGCGATCGCGAGGACGAAGGCGGCGTTCGCCTCCAGCCGGCGGTTGCCGAGCGCCCGCGCGGTCGCGAGGGCGGTCTCGGCGAGCCGGTGGCCGGTGCGGTGGTCGCCGAGGTCGGAGTGGGCGCGGGAGAGGCAGCTCAGGGCGACGGTCTCGCTGGTCCGGTTGCCGGTGGCCTCGTGGACGGCCAGTGCGGCGCCGGCCACCCGGATCGCCTCCCGGGAGCGGCCCATGGCGCGGTGGGCGATGCCGAGGTTGGTGTGGGCGATCGCCTCCCCGCGGACGGAGCCGAGGTCGCGGTAGAGCCGGGCGGCGCGGGTGAAGTGGTCGGCGGCCTCGGGCAGGCGGCCGAGCTTCCAGCAGATCAGGCCGAGGTCGGTGAGGTCGTCGGCGGTGCCCGCGCCGCCCGCGCGTTCGGTGAGCTCGCGGGCCCGGGAGAGGTAGTCGGAGGCCAGGCGCATGCTGCCGTTCTCCTGGTGGGCGGCGCCGATCCGGCGCAGCGCCATCGCCTGGCCGGCCGGCCACTCGGCGCGCCCGGCGAGGTCGAGGGCCTTGCCGAAGAGGGTGACGGCGAGCGCGTTGTTGCCGAGGGTCCAGTGGCAGTCGGCGCGCTGCAACTGCGCGGTGGCCTGGGCGCGGAGCCGGCCGTCGGTGACGGCGGCGGCGAGCCCCGCGGTGGCGACGCGCAGCCGCTGGATGGTGTACATGCCCCGGGAGAGGTAGCCGTGCAGGCTCTCGGCGAGGCGCCAGGCGACGGTGGGGAAGCCGGAGTGGGCCGCGTGCAGGACGGCGCCGACCAGGCTGTCCCGTTCGGCGTCCAGCCACGCGGCCGCCTGGGCGCGGTCCGGGACGAGCGTGGCGGCGGCCGGTCCGGGGCCGGCCGCGGGCCTGGTCGGGTCGAGCAGCCGGGCCGCGGCCTCGGCGTGGCGCAGGTACCACTCGAAGAGCCGTTCGCGGGCGCCGTGCACCTCGTCGCCGACGACGAGTTCGCGGGCGTAGGAGCGCAGCAGGTCGTGCAGCCCGAACCGGCCGGGGGAGCGCTCCTGCACGAGGTGGGCGTCGGTCAGCCGGTGCATGAGCAGGGCGGACTCGGCGGAGGTCGTGTCGGCGAGGGCGGCGGCGCCGTGGACGGTGACGTCCGCTCCGGGCATCAGGCTGAGCAGCCGGAACATCCGCCGGGCCGGTTCGGGCAGGGCACGGTGGGAGAGGTCGAACGCGGCCTTGACGGTCGCGTGCCGGTCGCCCTCGACGCGCAGCCGGCTGAGCAGGTCGTCGCCCGCGAGCTCGGTGCAGTACACGGCGATGCCGGTGTTGCGGGCGTGCAGGTTGGCGGCGGCGATCCTGATCGCGAGCGGAAGCCCGCCGCACAGCTGGACCAGCGCCCGCGCGGCCTCCTCCTCGGCGGCGACCCGCTCGGCGCCGGCGGTGTGGGCGAGCAGCCGCAGGGCGTCGTCCGGGCCGAGCACGTCGAGGGCCAGCTGCCGGGCGCCGTCGCTGACGACCAGCCCGGCCATCCGGGTGCGGCTGGTGATGACGACGCCGCAGCCCTGCGCGCCGGGGATGAGCGGCCGGACCTGCTCGGGGTCGCGGGCGTTGTCCAGCACGATCAGCATCCGCTTGTCGGCGAGCAGCGTGCGGTACGTCGCGACGGCCTCGTCCTCGTCGGCGGGCATCCGGTCGGGCGGCACGCCGAGGGCGCGGAGGAACTGGGCCAGGACGTCGCCGGGGCGCAGCGCGGGCACGGGGGAGTGGCCGCGCAGGTCGACGAACAGCTGCCCGTCCGGGAAGTGGTCGCGCCGCGCGTGCGCCCAGTGCATCGCGAGCGCCGTCTTGCCGACGCCCGGCGCGCCCACCACGGCGACGACCTTCTGCCGGACGGCCGGGTTCGTGGCCACCAGGCCGTCCAGTTCCCGGAGTTGGCGGCGGCGGCCGACGTACGCCCCGGCCTCGGCGGGGAGTTGGGCCGGCCGGACGGCGGGGGCCGGGCCCGGTGCCGCAGGGGTCCACGGTTCGTCCGTGCCGGTGCGCCGTGCGCGGGGCAGTTGCTGGCGCAGCACCCGCAGGTGCGCCTCGCGCAGTTCCTCGCTGGGGGCGATGCCCAGTTCCTCGTCCAGCCGGTCGCGGAAGCGGGTGAACACCTTGAGCGCGGCGGCCTGTTCGCCGCAGCTGGCGAGGGTGAGGACGAGCCGGGCGTGCAGGCCCTCGTGCAGCGGCTCCTCCCGCACCATCTCCCACAGCCGACGCACGGCGTCCTCGGGGCGGCCGAGCCGGAGCGCGGCGTCGGCGTGCAGCAGGACGGCCTCGGTCCGCTGCTCGTTGGCGGCGACGGCGGCGGGGTGGTTGCGCAAGGCCGGGTCGGCGTCGGCGAGCACGGGCCCGCGCCACCACTCCAGGGCGCAGGTGAGCGACTCGTACGCGAGGACGGGGTCCGCCGCGGCGAGCGCGCGTTTGGCGCGGGCGAGGAGTTCGTCGAAGTGCCCGAGGTCGCGCTGGCTCCAGGCGGCCTCCAGCAGGTAGCCGGTGGGGGTGCGGGCGACGGCGGGCTTCGCGCCGGCCCTGGGCGCGGCGGGTTCGAGCAGTTGGCGGACCTGGCTGACGTACGTGTGGACGAGGCTCTGCCGCGAGCCGGGCGGGCCGGCGGGCCAGAGCGTCTCGGCGATCTCCTGCTGGGTGGCCGGCTCGGGGTGCTTGAGCGCGAGCAGTCCGAGCAGGCGGCGCTGCATCGGGCTGGTGACCGCGAGCGGGGTCCGGTCGCGCTGCACGACGAGCGGGCCGAGGATCAGGAACCGCAGCCGGCCGGTGTTCCTGGCCGGCCGCGCGCGGGCGGCGGTCAGCAGCCGGTCGACGTCGGCGCCGCTCAACCCGAGGGCCGTGGCCAGCCGCTGGAGCGTTCCGGCCTGCGGCCGGTTGACCCGGTCGCGCTCGATGTCGCGCAGCGCCCGGGCACTGATCGAGGCACGGGCGGCCGCGTCCTCCTGGCTGAGCCCCGCCCGCCGCCGGTGCCCCTGCACCTGCGCGCCGAGCGTCTCGCCCCCCGTCTCCGGACCGTCCCAAGGGAGCCCCGGCGCCGCGTCCCGTCCCCCCATGGCCTCCCCCTCGTCCGTCCGCCCCGGGGCCCTCCCGGGCCGACGGCCAGTGTGGACTAGACCATTCCGTTGGGCAAGGGTGTCCATGTCATGTCCGCAACCCCCACCCGCCCCACGGCTCCTCGGAAACGGCCGGGAAACGGCCCCGGAAAACGCGAAATCCCCCCGGTGCTCTCGCGAGCCCCGAGGGGATGTTCCGTGTCCGAGGGGGGACTTGAACCCCCACGCCCGATAAAGGGCACTAGCACCTCAAGCTAGCGCGTCTGCCATTCCGCCACCCGGACCGGGTGTTGTCCTTGCGGCTTCCGTCTTTCCGTCGGCCGCGCTGACAGATGTAACTGTAGCAAAGATCGGCTTGCGTTCCCAAAACGGTTCCGCGCGGGGGAGCGGGGGCGGTGACACGGGCAAGGGACGGCGTGTGGCGGGGGCGTGACCAGGGGGTTTCGGGCCCGTGCGGGGGGTGGATCCCGGTGGGGGCCTGCGGGAGGATGGGCGGACGTGCTCGTACGGCCCGGGTGCAGATCCCGGGGGTGGCGCGCTGGTGCGCCGGTGCGGGCCAGAGACGAGGAGTGACCGTGAGCGAGCGGAGCGAGTCGGCGACACCGAGGGTGACGGCTGAGTCGGAGGTCGCCGGGATCTGTCGCGATCTGATCCGGATCGACACCAGCAACTACGGGGACGGCTCCGGGCCGGGCGAGCGGAAGGCCGCCGAGTACGTGGCCGAGCAGCTCGCCGAGTTCGGCGTCGAACCGCAGATCTTCGAATCGGCCAAGGGGCGGGCCTCGACCGTCGTCCGGATCGAGGGCGAGGACCGGTCCCGCCCGGGCCTGCTGATCCACGGCCACACCGACGTCGTCCCGGCGAACGCCGCCGACTGGACGTACGACCCGTTCGGCGGCGAGATCGCGGACGGCTGCGTGTGGGGCCGCGGCGCGGTCGACATGAAGGACATGGACGCGATGACCCTCGCCGTCGTCCGCGACCGGCTGCGCACCGGCCGCAAGCCCCCGCGCGACCTGGTGCTGGCCTTCGTCGCGGACGAGGAGGCCGGCGGCACGTACGGCGCGCGGTTCCTGGTGGACAAGCACCCGGAGCTGTTCGAGGGCGTGACCGAGGGCATCGGCGAGGTCGGCGGCTTCTCCTTCACGGTCAACGACCAGGTGCGCCTCTACCTGGTGGAGACGGCCGAGAAGGGCATGCACTGGATGCGCCTGACGGTCGAGGGCCGCGCCGGGCACGGCTCGATGGAGAACGACGACAACGCCATCACCGAGCTGTGCGAGGCCGTCGCCCGGCTGGGCCGGCACACGTTCCCGCTGCGGATCACCAAGACCGTCCGGGCCTTCCTGGACGAGCTGTCCGACGCCCTCGGGGTCGAGCTGGACCCGGAGAACATGGACGAGACGCTGCGGGTGCTCGGCGGTATCGCCAAGATGATCGGCACCACGCTGCGCAACACCGCCCAGCCGACCATGCTCGGCGCCGGCTACAAGGTGAACGTCATCCCCGGCCAGGCCTCCGCGCACGTGGACGGGCGCTTCCTGCCCGGCTACGAGGAGGAGTTCCTGGCCGAGCTGGACAGCGTCCTCGGCCCGCGCGTGAAGCGCGAGAGCCTGCACTCGGACAAGGCGATCGAGACGAGCTTCGACGGCGCGCTCGTCGAGGCGATGCAGACGGCGCTGCGCGCGGAGGACCCGATCGCCCGCGCGGTGCCGTACTGCCTGTCGGGCGGGACGGACGCCAAGTCGTTCCAGGACCTCGGGATCCGCTGCTTCGGCTTCGCGCCGCTCCAGCTGCCGCCGGAGCTGGACTTCGCCGGGATGTTCCACGGCGTGGACGAGCGCGTGCCGGTGGACGGGCTGAAGTTCGGCGTGCGCGTGCTGGACCGGTTCATCGACGCCTGCTGAGTCGGGCCCGCCGAGCCGAGCCGGCGTCCGAGTCGGGACGGCCCGCCCCCGGGGTTCGGGGGGCGGGCCGTCCGCATTGTCGGAGCTAATGATTTCGGACGCGGTCGGGGAGATCGACAGAAACGATCCTGCTTGGAATTCGGCGGTGGTCATGTGTACGAGTCCTCACCGTTGCGGGTGAATGGCAAATCTGTTCCGTACCCCGTTTGCCACACCGTCGTTCATCCCTGTGCAGCCCGCCGAACGGGTTGCGATGCCAAAACAGGAGGAATGATGAAGGTCAAGAAGATCGCCGCCGTCGCCGCTGCCACCGGTGGGCTGGTCCTCGCCGCCGCCGGTGTCGCGTCCGCCCACGGCGGTGCGGCGGCCGAGGGTGCTGCGGTCGCCTCGCCGGGTGTGGTCTCCGGCAACCTGGTGCAGGTCCCGGTTCACGTCCCGGTCAACGTCTGCGGCAACACCGTCAGCGTGATCGGCGTTCTGAACCCGACGTTCGGCAACCACTGCGCCAACTTCTAAGGCTCAGAAGCTTGGCCCCCGGCGGCGGGACTCCCCGCCGCCGGGGGTTCTTGCGTTTCTGAGGCGGGCCAGGGTGGCGGCGGGTCGGGGCGCCCGGATACGGCGAACGGACGCGTCCACTCGATCGGGTGAAGCTGATGCGTTCGGCCCAACCTCGCCGTGACTGTCTCGTTTACTCCTGTGCAGTCGAAGACCTTGCGGGATATCTGGATATTCGGAAAGTCCGACTTTCGGACGTTCGGAAGGTCGTCACGTCGTTTCGATACGTCATACGGATACGTCATACGTCAGGGGAATACATGAGGAATGTAGCCAAGAAGGGGATCCTCACGGCCGTGGCCACGGGCAGTGTCCTGGCCTCGACCGCCGGCTACGCCTACGCGGGCGCCGAGGCGCAGGGGGGTGCCGCGGGTTCGCCGGGTGTGGCCTCGGGCAACTCGGTGCAGGTGCCGGTCGAGGTGCCGATCAACGCCTGCGGCAACACCGTCGACGTGGTCGGCGCGCTCAACCCGTCCTACGGCAACCACTGCGCCAACGCGAGCGGCCACCAGGGCGGCGGGGGCGGTCAGGGCGGCGGCAAGAGCGACAACGGCGGTGCCACCCGCGGCTCCTCCGCCTCGGGCGCCTCGGCGTCCGGCACCGCGACCGACTCGCCCGGCGTGGCCTCCGGCAACAGCGTCCAGGCCCCGGTGCACATCCCGGTCAACGCCTGCGGCAACTCGGTGAACGTCGTCGGCGTCGGCAACCCGGCCTTCGGCAACGCCTGCGGCAACGTCGCGCCGCCGGCTCCCCGGCCGACCGACGACTGCCCCGAGAGCCACGCTCCCACCCCGCCGTCCGGCGCCCCGTCCACCACCCCGCCGCAGGGCGGCGGTGAGACTTCGCCGGGCAGCGGCCGCACCGGCGGCTCGTCCACCGGCAGCACCCCGGGCGCCCCGGCCGCCTCCACCCCGGCCGTCGGGTCGGCCGCGGGCGGCAACAGCGGTGGCGGCAGCGGCGGACCGGGCAGCGGTGCCGTCCCGGCCGCGGCCCACACGAGCGGCGTGGCCACCACGGCCGCCGCCGCCACCGGCAGCCAGCTGGCGTCGACCGGCGCGGGCGACGTCGAGCCGCTCGGCGCGGCCGGCCTCGCGCTGCTGCTCGGCGGTGGCGTGCTCTACCGCCGGGCCCGCGCCGGCGCCCGCTGAGGCGCTCCGGGCACGGAACGACGCGCGCCCGCGGCCTCCGGGAGGACCGGACGGCCGCGGGCGCGTGGACGCCGGGCGCGAACCGTGCCGTGAATCGAGTCCTGAGCCGTGCCGCGAGCGGTGTGCGCTGAGTGGTGTGCCCTGAGCGGTGTGCGCCGAGCGGTGCGGTGCGCCGTGTGGTCGGCCGCCCCGTACCGGCCGTCCGGTGCGGGGCCGCCCCGCCCGTCACCAGTTGCGGACCTGCCGGATGATCCGCCGCCGCAGCCGGACCGTCCGGCTCCCGTCCGGGAAGAGCCGTAGCCGGTCGAGCTCCCAGTGTCCGTACTCGGCGTGCTCGGTGAGCAGTTGGCGTGCCGCGTTCCGCGAGGTGCCGCGCGGCATGCGCAGGGACTGGTACTCGTACTCCGGCTGCCGGACCGTCTTCGGTGGGGTCAAAACGCTCCTCCTGAGGTTCGCCTGCCTGCAAGCCTACGGCCTGGCTCCGACAGCGGGCCCGGGTATTTCCGGTCGACCTCCCGCCGGCCGGCCCGGTCCCGGAGGCCGCCGGCGGGCCGCCCGGGGGGCGCTGGACGGCCGCCCGGCCACCCCCTCCGCTGACTGTGCATCAGTTCCGTTGCTCCTGTGGACGGGATACCCCGATCCCGGCGCGCGAAGCCGTCCGTGAACGGCCGAGGTGAGCCGTCCGCACTCCTCGTGCGCCGGGTTCGCGCGGGGACGAAAGCGAGCAGATCGGACATCAGGGGGGAAGTTGCGGTGAAATCGCGGGTGTAGGTGACAACCGCTGTGCGTACCGACACCGCGGGGAGATAGCGTCTGCACCATGTCTGATGCCGCGCAGCCCACCATTGCCGAGGTACGCGCCGCCGCCGAGGCGGTCAAGGCCGCCATCGACCGTCATCTGGAAGCGGTGTCAAGCCCCAGCGCAGCGGATGATCCCGCTGTGTCCGCCGCCTACGAGCAGCTCGCGACGGCGGCCATCGCCTACGACCAACTCCTGTACGAGGTCTACGACGAGGTCACCCCCTTCGAGGTCCCCGGGGACGAGGGCCCCGGGGGCTACCACGGCCCCGAACAGCCCGAGGCGATCAGCGTGCTGATCCGCCGCGACTACCACGTCGTCGACCCCAAGCGGCTGCGCGCCCAGGCCGAGCGGCTCGACGAGTCGCTCACCCCGGGCGGGGGCGGCGAGGGCGGCGTGAACGCCGCGATCGGTGTGCTGTTCGGCGAGTACGAGCCGGACGAGATCGCGGCCCGCAGCGAGGAGTTCGGCCTGGAGGAGGCCGACTCGACGCTCTGGGTCGCGGCGGCCGAGCCGACCGAGCCGGGGGAGTGGCTGCCGGAGCCCTTCGACCACGCCGACCCGCAGCTGCTCATCTGCCGGTTCGACGTGAGCGAGGTCTACGACGACGAGGACCTCGACGACTGACGCGGCCAGGACGTGCGAGCGGGCGGCCCCCACGGCGTGGGAGCCGCCCGCTCTCTTTCGTTCCCGTCCCCGTTCTCCGGGCCGGGCCTCAGTACTCCGCGGCGGCGTTCTCCGCGAGGATCGCCCGCAGCCGGGTGGTGCGCGGTTGCGCCGGGCGCTCGGCGACGGCCTGGGCGAGCGCCGGGCCCGCCGCGTGCACCACGGACAGGTGGCGCTCGCCGCGCCCGAAGGCGGTGTAGACCCACTGCCGGGTCAGCGCCGGGCCGGCGTCCTCCGGCAGCACGACCACCGCGCCGGGCCAGCGCCGGCCGAGCGCCTGGTGGACGGTGAGCGCCCAGCCGTGCCGCAGCCGTGCGGCGTCCGCGGGCGGAACCGTCCGGCGGGTGCCGTCCGCGTACTCCAGGTGCAGCCCGGCGGCGTCGCCGTCGAGCACCCGGGCCGGGCGGGTGATGCCCGGAGCGGGCGACTCGACCACCCGGTCGCCCGGGTCGAAGCCGCCGAACCGGCCGGGGCCGGGGTTGAGCCGGGCCTTGGCGGCGGCGTTGAGCGCCCGCGTGCCGCCCGGGCCGCCGTGGCCGGGGGTGAGCAGGACGACCTCCTCGGCCGGGATGCCGAGGGCGCGCGGGATCGAGTCGGTGAGCAGCTGGACGGCGCGGTGGACCGCCTCGGCGCCGTCCCTGGCGGTCAGGATGACCACCTCCTTGTCCGGCGCCTCGACCGGCTGCAGTTCGCCGATGCCGATGCCCGAGACCAGCTCGCCGATCGGGCCGAAGTCCGGGGTGCGGGAGGCGACCGCCGGACAGACCTTGGCGGCCAGCAGGTCGGCGAAGAACCGCCCGGGGCCGGCCGACCAGAGCTGGCCGGGGTCGCCGCTGAGCACCAGCCGGGTGCCGTCGGCGAGCGACTCCAGGACGGTGGCGGCGAGTTCGACGTCCAGCAGCGGGGCGTCGAGGACGACCAGGAGGTCCAGGGCGAGCGTGCCGTCGGACGAGCGGCCGGGGCCGCCGGTGCCGGAGAGCAGCTCGGCGAGCGTGACGACCCGGGCGTCGGGCCCGGCGAGGGCGGCGAAGGCGGCGCGGCCCTGGTCGGTCCAGGTGGCGGCCCAGGCGCGCAGCCCGAGGCCGGCGGCGATGGTGAGCAGCGCGGCCGGTTCGGCACGGGCGGCGTCGCCGCCGGTGTGCAGGACGAGGGCGCTGTCGGCGACGGCCCGGACGAGCGCCGTCGCGGACGAGGACGGCGCGGCCTCGGCGGCGGCGGCCCACGCCGTCGGGCCGGGGGCGTGGGCGGGGGCCTCGGCCGGCGCGGCGGCCTCGGCGGCCTCGGCGGCCTCGGCTGGCTCAGCGGGCGCGGCGGGCGCGGCGGAGTCCTGAGCGCCCTCGTCATGGGACCCGTCGGTCTCGGAAGCGGCAGCCTCATCCTCCGAGCCGCCCTCATCCTCCGGCGCCGCGGCGACGTCCTCGGCATCGTCGGGGTCCTCGCCCGGCACGAACGTGGCCATCAGCTGGAGCAGGCCCTCCGCGAGGCTGTCCTCCGCCATCGCCAGCCGCTCCAGCGCGAGCAGCGTCCGGGTCGGCGGCTCGTCGTCCTCGTCGCCCGATCCGTGCGCCTCGGGCCCGGTCACCTCCTCCTGGAAGGGCAGCACCCGCCCGTCCTCGACGGCGGCCTGGATCGCGGCGGCCGGCTCCGGCATGCGGAGGCGTTCGAGCCCGGCCGCGACCTCGGCGAGTTCCAGGGCGGAGTGCCCGCGCAGCACGGCCTGTTCCAGCAGCCACAGCACGAGGGCCTGGGCGCGCCGGGCGTCGCCCGCTTCGGCGTCGGGGCCGAGCAACGCGCGGGCGAAGCGGTCCGCGTGCTCCGGGCGGACGCCGGGCAGGCCGAGCACGGCCCACGGGTCCGCCCGCAGCCGCTCGGCGGCGTCGTCGCCGAACTCGGCGACGGCGGCGGCCGCGAGCTCGGCGGGAGCGCCGCCCGCGGTGAGGACCTCGGCGGTGGCGCGCAGGGCGTCGGCCGGCTGCTCGCCGCCGCCGTCGGCGCGCGCGGACGACGCGGCGGCGGCCGACGGGGCAGCCGGGCCGGAGCCCGCGGCAGGCTGCGGCACGGCGGCGGAACCACCCGCCGGAGCACCTGCCGGAGCGGCCGCCGAAGCGGGCGCCGCCGCCTGCGGCCCGACGCTGCGGATCCGCTGCGCCAGCTCGGCGATCGCCGCGGCCTTGTCGGCCGGACCCGCCGGACCCGCCGGACTCACCGGACCCGCCGGACTCACCGGACCCGCCGGACCCGCCGGACCCGCCGAGCCGGCCTCCGGAGCGCCGTTCTCCGTGTCACTCATCGTCCGCTCCAAAGGTCACTCCACTGCGTGTGTTGCTCGACAGGGGTCAGAGCTCGGTCCACCCCTGGTCCGGGTAGCGGTGCACCGGGGACGAGATGTCGTCCAGCGCGCCGCGGATCTCACCCGGAAGCGTAAGCGCCTCCACCGACAGCGCCGCCTGCAGCTGTGCCGCCGTCCGCGCCCCGACCAGCGCGCTCGCCACCCCGGGCCGGTCCCGCACCCATGCGAGGGCGACCGCGAGCGGGCTGCTGGCGAGCCCGTCCGCGGCGGTCGCGACGGCGTCGACGATCCGCCGCGAGCGCTCCCCGAGGTAGGGCTGGACGAAGCCGGTCAGGTAGGGCGAGGCGCCGCGCGAGTCCTGCGGGACGCCGTGCCGGTACTTGCCGGTGAGCACCCCGCGGCCGAGCGGCGACGAGGCGAGCAGCCCTACACCGGCGTCCAGGGCGGCGGGCAGCGCCTCGCGCTCGATGCCGCGCTGGAGGAGCGAGTACTCCAGCTGCGCCCCGGCGAGCGGGGTCCGTCCGTGGTGCGCGCTCTGCCAGGTGGCGGCCCTGGCGAGCTGCCAGCCGCTGTAGTCGCAGACCCCGGCGTACCGGGCGCGCCCGGAGTTGACGGCGATGTCGAGGGCGCTGAGCGTCTCCTCGGCGGGCGTGCCGGGGTCGAACGCGTGCACCTGCCACAGGTCGACGTAGTCGGTGCCGAGCCGGCGCAGCGAGGCGTCGAGGGCGGCGAGGAGGTGGCCGCGCGAGCAGTCGAAGCGGCGGCGGGACTCCGGGACGCTGCCGGCCTTGGTGGCGATGACGAGTTCGGAGCGGGGGACGAGGCTGTCGGTGAGGCGGGAGAGGAGGTACTCGGCGCCGCCGTCGGCGTACACGTCGGCGGTGTCGACCAGGTTGCCGCCGGCGTCGACGAACTCCTTGAGCTGCTCGCCGGCCTCGTGCTCGTCGGTGTCGCGGCCCCAGGTCATGGTGCCGAGGCCGAGCCGGGAGACCTGAAGGCCGGTACGGCCGAGGTGACGATGTTCCATCCGACGGGCCCTCCACTCGGCGGGCCCGGGGCGCCCCCGATGGCCCTGTGAACGCGCAGGTGGGAACGGGACTCCCCACGTCGGCTGAGCGTAGCGGCCGGTGCACGGACAGGTGCGCAGACCCGCAGGACGATCAACGCCGGGCGGCCTGCGGCGCGGTGGCCGGATCCGCCGCTACCGACCAGTAGCATCACCGCGGGGCACCCGGTTACCCTCACCACCAAGCCCACCCGACTGGAAGGTTCGGCACATGCGACTCGGCATCAACCTCGGCTACTGGGGACTCGGCATGGACGCCGACAACATCGCCGTGGCCCAGGAGGCGGACCGGCTGGGCTACTCGGTGTGCTGGGCGGCCGAGGCGTACGGCTCGGACGCGGCGACCGTGCTCAGCTTCGTCGCGGCGAGGACCGAGCGGATCGACGTCGGTTCGGCCATCTTCCAGATCCCGGCCCGCACCCCGGCCATGACCGCGATGACCGCCGCGACCTTGGACACCCTGTCCGGCGGCCGGTTCCGGCTCGGCCTCGGCGTCTCGGGCCCGCAGGTCTCCGAGGGCTGGTACGGCGTGAAGTTCGACAAGCCGCTCGCCCGCACCCGGGAGTACGTGGAGATCATCCGCAAGGCGATGTCCCGCGAGCGCCTGGTGCACGAGGGGCAGCACTGGACGCTGCCGCTGCCCGGCGGCCCCGGCAAGCCGATCAAGCTGACCGTCCACCCGGTGCGCGAGCACATCCCGCTGTACATCGCCGCGATCGGCCCGAAGAACCTGGAGCTGACCGGCGAGATCGCCGACGGCTGGCTCGGCATCTTCTTCTCGCCCGAGCACGCCGGGCTCTCCCTCGACGCGCTGCGGGCCGGCCGCGAGAAGAGCGGGCTGACGCTCGACGGCTTCGACCTCTGCCCGACGGTGAACGTCGTGGTCGGCGAGGACATCAAGGCCGGCGTCGACTCGCTGCGCTCCTACGCGGCGCTGTACATCGGCGGCATGGGCAGCAAGGAGAAGAACTTCTACAACCAGCTCGCCCGGCGCATGGGTTACGAGCAGGCCGCCGACGAGGTCCAGGAGAAGTACCTGGCCAAGGACTACGCGGGCGCCGCCGCGGCCGTCCCGCACGACCTGATCGACGCCACCGCGCTGATCGGCGACACCGCCCGCATCGCCGACCGCATGCAGGCCTACGCCGAGGCGGGCGTCACCACGCTCACCCTGGCCCCCGGCGGCTTCGGCCTCGACGAGCGGATCCAGGCGCTGCGCACGGGAGTCGAGGCCCTGGAGCGCGCCGGCCTCGCCTAGGAGTGTCCTGGCGCCAAGCGGCTCCTACAGCCAGTCGTGCCGCTTGAACACCCGGTGCAGCACCACGCAGACGACCGCCATCAGCCCGAGGACCGCCGGGTACCCCCAGGGCTGGTGCAGTTCGGGCATGTCGTCGAAGTTCATGCCGTAGACGCCGGCGATCATCGTCGGCACCGCGGCGAGCGCCGCCCAGGCGGAGATCTTCCGCATGTCGTCGTTCTGCTGCACGCTGACCTGCGCCAGGTTGGCGGCGAGGATGTCGGACAGCAGCCGGTCCATGCCGTCCACCTGGTCGTTCACCCGGGCCAGGTGGTCGGCGACGTCCCGCAGGTAGGGCGCCGCCTCGGGGCGCACGAAGGCGGCGCCGCGCTCCAGGCGCGACATCGGCTCCAGCAACGGACCGGTGGCCCGGCGGACGGTCATCACCTGCCGCTTGGCGCCGTAGATCCGCCCGGCCGCGTCGCTGCCGGTGCGGCCGGGGGCGAAGATCTCCGCCTCCAGCTCGTCCAGGTCGTTCTGGAGCGCGGCGGCGACGTCCACGTAGCTGTCGACGACGGTGTCGCAGACGGAGTGCAGCACCGAACTCGGGCCGTACGTGACGAGGTCGGGCCGGTGCTCCAGCGCCTGCCGCAGGCCGCCGGGCGGGCTGTCCCCGCCGTGCCGGACGGTCAGCACGAAGTCGGCGCCGACGAAGACCATCACCTCGCCGGTGGTCACCTCGCGGGCGTCCGGGTGGTAGCCGAGGGACTTGAGCACGACGAACAGCGAGCCCTGGTAGGCCTCGACCTTGGGCCGCTGGTGGGCGCTCGCGGCGTCCTCGACGGCCAGCGGGTGCAGCCCGAACTCCGCGCTGACCCGGCCGAGTTCCTCGGCGGTCGGCTCGAAGAGGCCTATCCAGACGAAGCCGCCGGGCCCGGCGGCCGCGGCGGCTCCGCGGGTGCCCGCCGGGCCGGGCAGCTCCTCGACCAGACGGCCGTCGCGGTAGATGGCGCAGTGGACGATCATGCGGGCCATTGTGGCCCGGGGGCCCCGGCCCGCCCCGGACCGAGCCCGCCACGGAGAGCCGCCCGCCGCCCGCGCCCCCGCGCGGAGGCCGTAGGCTAGGCCCCATGCCGACCCTGCTGCTCGTCCGCCACGGCCGCTCCACCGCGAACACCGCCGGGATCCTGGCCGGTTGGACGCCCGGGGTGGACCTCGACGACACCGGGCGCGCGCAGGCCGCCGCGCTCGCGGACCGGCTCGCCGGCATCCCGCTGGCGCAGGTCGTCAGCAGCCCGCTGGAGCGCTGCCGGCAGACCCTGGAGCCGCTGCTCGCCGCCCGGCCCGAGCTGGGCGGTCCCGCCGTCGACGAGCGGCTCGGCGAGTGCCACTACGGCGAGTGGACCGGTCGCCCGCTGGCCGAGCTGGCCAAGGAGCCGCTGTGGCGCACCGTCCAGGACCACGCCGCCGCCGCGGCGTTCCCCGGCGGTGAGTCGCTGCGCGAGCTGAGCCACCGTACGGTGGACGCGGTGCGCGAGCGGAACGGGAAGATCGCCGCCGAGCACGGCGACGACGCGGTCTGGCTGGCCTGTTCGCACGGCGACGTCATCAAGGCGGTCGTCGCCGACGCGCTCGGCCTGCACCTGGACCACTTCCAGCGGATCAGCGTCGAGCCGTGCTCGGTCACCGTGATCCGCTACACGCCGCAGCGCCCCTTCGTGCTGAGAATGGGCGACACCGGTGACCTGGCCTCGCTCGCGCCCCGGCACGGCGCGGCGCCGGCCGCGCCGGCCGGTGACGCCGTGGTCGGCGGCACCGCCTGACCCACCAGGTGCCATCCCGGCCCTGGCCTCCGGCTCGGCTCCCCCGGCGGGGCCCGGAGGTCGTAGGGTGACTAACGAGTCCAACGATCCCGCGCGATCCCCCCGGCGGATCCGCATCAGAGCGACACGATCCGGAGCGAGAGCGTGCCCCGTCAGGTCTTCTTCTACGACCAGCCCGAACGGTTCGTGGCCGGCACCGTCGGCCAGCCCGGCGCCCGGGCGTTCTACCTGCAGGCCAGCGCGCGGGGCCGGATCACCAGCGTGCTGCTGGAGAAGACCCAGGTCGCCGCGCTCGCCGAGCGGATCGAGGAGGTCCTGGACGAGGCGCTGCGGCGCAGCGGCGGGGACCCCGCCATCCCGGCCGCCGCCCCGCAGGACCTGCTCGACACCGCGCCGCTGGACCTGCCGCTGGAGCAGGAGTTCCGGGTCGGCACGATGGCCCTGGCCTGGGACAGCGTGGACGGCTGCCTCGTGGTCGAGGCGCAGGCGCTGGTCGAGGAGGAGGACGAGGAGGCCGCCGAGGCGGTGTTCGAGGACGACGACGACGGCCCGGACATGCTGCGCGTGCGGCTGTCCGGCGCGATGGCCCGGGTGTTCGCCAAGCGCGCGCTGGACCTCGTCGCGGCCGGCCGCAAGCCCTGCCCGTTCTGCAACCTGCCGCTCGACCCGGAGGGCCACCTGTGCCCGCGCGCGAACGGCTACCGGCGCTGAACACCGAGACCCCGCCCCAGGCGGACCCGGCCGCGGCCGCGGCCCTCGCCGCCGACGTGCCCACCGCCCTGGCGCTGCTGCGCGAGGGCGGGCTGACGGTGCACGGCCGCCTCACCGAGGCCTCCAACGCGGCCCTCTACTGCACCGTCGCGCTCGGCTCGCTGAGTGCTCAGGCGGTCTACAAGCCGGTGGCCGGCGAGCGCCCGCTGTGGGACTTCCCGGACGGCACGCTCGCGGGCCGCGAGGTCGCCGCGTACGAGCTGTCCGCCGCCACCGGCTGGGCGCTGGTCCCGCCGACGGTGCTGCGCGACGGACCGCACGGGCCCGGCATGGTGCAGCTGTGGGTCGAGCCGGATCCGGAGGCCGACCCGCTGCTGGCCCTCCAGGACCCGTCCGGCCCGGAGCCGGGCTGGCTGCCGATCGTCCGGGCGGAGGTCGGCGGCGGGCGCACCGCGCTGCTGGTCCACCACGACGACGACCGGCTGCGCCGGCTCGCGGTGCTGGACGCGGTCCTCAACAACGCCGACCGCAAGGGCGGTCACCTGATCCCGGCGGCCGACGGCCGGGTCTACGGCATCGACCACGGCGTCACCTTCAACACCGAGGGCAAGCTGCGCACGCTGCTGTGGGGCTGGGCCGGGGATCCGCTGTCGGCCGAGGCGCTGGAGATGCTGGCCCGGCTGGCCGGGGAGCTGGACGGCGAGCTCGGTGCGCGCCTGGCCCCGCACCTGACGGCCGCCGAACTGGCCGCGACGCGCGCCCGGGTGGACGGGCTGCGCGGGACGGGGCTGCACCCGCTGCCGTCCGAGGACTGGCCCGCGATCCCCTGGCCGCCGGTGTAGGGCGTGTCCTTCGGCTGAATCGGTGGTATGGACCTGTCAGGCGGGCCGGAGCACACTGCTCCGATGGACGCACGACGGACCACCCCCACTCCCCGTGCCACGCCGGACCTGCCGCTGCACCGCCTCCAGGTCCCGCTGCCGCACCTGCTCCCGTTCGCCATCGGCACGTTCGACACGATCGGCCCGCTCTCCCGGGCCGGCTTCCCCCACCGGCACTCCTTCTACGAGATCGTGCACGTCACCGGCGGGCGCGGCGCGCACGTCCTGGACCTGGTTCACCGGCCGCTGGCACCACCGCAGTTGTGCGTGATCGCGCCCGGCCAGGTGCACTACTGGGCGGACGCGGACGAACTCGCGGGCCGGGTCGTCCTGTTCAACGAGGACTTCCTGCTCGGCCGGCCGCGCGACCTCGCCGCCCTGCGCGCCCTGGCCACCCGGCCGGGCCTCGACCTCGGCGACCAGGCAGACCCGGTGGGCGCTCTGCTCGCCGACATGGAGCACGAGTTCCTGACCACGCCGCCCGGATTCCAGGGTGTGCTGCAGGCCAGTCTGCACATCCTGATCGTCCGCGCCCTGCGCGCCGCCTCCCCGGGCGAGCCGGGGGCGATCTCGGGCCGCCCGGGTGAACTGGCCGCCGCCTTCACCCGGTTGATCGCCCGGCCCGGCGGGGTGCGGCACTCGGTGGCCTCCAGCGCACAGGAACTCGGCGTTTCCCCGGGCCACTTGCAGACGCTCGTCAAACAGGCCACCGGCCGGACACCGGGCGGGCTGATCCGCCGCCAGCAGACCCTGGAGGCCAAACGCCTGCTCGCCTGCACGACTTTGACGGTTCGTCAGGTTGCTCAAGAGGCCGGGTTCGCCGATCCGGCCTACTTCTGCCGCTTCTTCCGGCGGGAGACCGGCATGACGCCGGGGGAGTTCCGGACCGGGGTCGGCGGAAATCACCACGATCCCAGGATCGCGTCCATCGCGGCGCGCCCGGACGGCCCGTAGGTTTGCCGATGGCCACCGGTGGCCGCGCCGGCGCGCGCGGACGGCCGACCGGTCCGGCCCTTGTCATGCCCCCACCACGACAAGGGCCACCCCCCGCTTCCGTCATCCGTGCCCCCCGAAGGAGCAGGCACATGCCCACCCCCGACGGCAGGATCAGCCGCAAGACCGTCCTGAAGGCCGCCGCGGCGCTCGGCGCCGCCCCGCTGCTGTTCGGCGGCGGCGTCGCGCTCGCCCGCGAACAGGCCGGCAGCGGCCGCGCCCTGACCCCCACCCCGGCCTGCCACGACGGCGACGAGCCCACCATCGAGCAGACCGAGGGCCCCTACTTCAAACCCGACTCCCCGCTGCGCGCCGACCTGTCCGCGGACGGGCCCGGCACCCCGCTGACCGTCAGCGGCTACGTCTTCGGCCGGGCCTGCCTGCCGATCTCAGGCGTGCTGCTGGACTTCTGGCAGGCCGACGACGGCGGCGCCTACGACAACGCCGGCTACACCTTCCGCGGCCACCAGTTCACCGACGCCCAGGGCGCGTTCCGGCTCACCACGATCGTCCCCGGCCTCTACCCCGGCCGCACCCGGCACCTGCACGTCAAGCTCCAGGCCCCCGGCCGGCCGGTGCTCACCACCCAGCTCTACTTCCCCGGCGAGCCCCGCAACAACACCGACACCATCTTCGACGCCCGGCTGCTGATGAACGTTCGCCAGTCCGGCCCCGGCGAGGAGGGCTCGTACGACTTCGTCCTGGACGTCCCGCAGACCCCCGGCAGCCCGAGCCCGACGCCGACCCCGACGCCGACCCCCACCGGGACCCCGACCGGCACGCCCACCCCGCCGCCCGGCGGCAGCTGGTCCCCGGGCCGGACCTACGCCGCGGGCGACCGCGTCACCTACTCCGGCGCCTCCTACGTCTGCCTCCAGGCGCACACCGCCATGGCCGGCTGGGAGCCGCCGAACGTACCGGCCCTCTGGCAGCGGTCCTAGAAGGCTGATGAAGATCTTGGTGTGATCGGGGCTGCCGCTGTCAGGCGGCAGCCCCGATCTGCCAGGTGGTGCCGTTGTGGGTGAGTCCGA
>NZ_JBHVPD010000108.1:0-33067 GCF_042887525.1 Kitasatospora sp. NPDC057936 | reverse complement strand
GGCGCCGACCGCGTCGCCGAACTCGGCGCCCGCACCCTCGCCCGCGCCGTGCGCGCCGCACTCGACGCCGCACCCGCGACCGTCCGCGCCGCCGCGGCCGCCGTCGCGGTGCTCGGCACCGCCCGCACCGACCTCGTCGCCGCCCTCGCCGGCGTCCCCGGCCCCCGCGCCGACGAGACCGTCGCGATGCTCGGGGAATGCGGCGCGCTCACCGCGGGCGGCGACGTCCACCCGGCCGCGCGCACCGCCCTCCTCGCCCCCGGCGACGGCCGCCGGACCGCCGAACTGCACGCCAGGGCCGCCCTGTTGCTCAGCGACGCGGGCCGCCCGGCCGAACAGGTCGCCCGGCACCTGATGGAGGTCCCCGGCATCCCGCAGCCGTGGATGGCCGCCGTCCTGTGCGACGCCGCCACCGCCGCCGAGCAGCGCGGCGCCTTCGCCCTCGCCGCCGGCTACCTGCACCGCGCCCTGGACACCACCCCCGAGGACGACCGGCTGCGCCTGCGCTTGGCCGTCGCCCTCGCCCAGACCGACCCGCTCGCCGCCGTCCCGATGTTCCGCGCCGCCCTCGCCCTCGCCGCCGACCCCGCCGACCGGGCCCGGATCGCCGTCGAGTGCGCCATGGCCTGCCTCGCCGTGCCGCTCGCGCCGACCCACCGCGCCGAACTCGCCGAGGCCCTCGAACGCGCCCTCGACGGACCGGACGGCGACTGGGGCCCCCGCCTGCGCTGGCAGGTCCGCACCGCCCTGCTCGTCACCGGCCGCGGCCGGGCGTCGGCCGTCGCCACCGTCCCCGTGCCCCGCGCCACCGCGTTCACCGTGGCCCGCGACGACACCGCCAACGTCCAGGAGCAGGCCCTCGCCGCCCTGCGCGCCGCCCTCGCCGGGCACTCGCGCGAACTCGCCGTCGCGGCCGCCCGCCGCGCCGTCGCCGCCGCCGGTCCGTCCTGCCCCGGCTGGCCGCTGATCACCGCCGCGGCCGCCCTCGCCCTCGCCGACGAGACGGACGCCGCGACCACCGCCCTCGACCGCGCCGTGCGCGGCGCCGGCCCGTGGTCCCGCACCCTCGCCCGCACCGGCCGTGCCCTCGTCCTGCACCGCGCCGGCGCCGTCGCCGAAGCCGAGGCGACCGTCCGCGCCGCCATCGAGGACTTCGGTGCGGCCGGCTCCGACGCCTGTCTGACGGCCCCCCGGGCCGTCCTCGCCGCCGTCCTCGTCGACCGCGGCGAAGCCCACCGCGCGGAAGCGCTCCTCGCCGACGCCGACCGCTCCGAAGCCGGCGGCACCGGCCTGGAGGAACAGCTCTTCCTGCTCGCCCGCGGCCGCGCCCGCTGGGCCCACGGCGACGCCGACGCGGCCCTCCACCTGCTGCGCGCCTGCGGCCGCGTCCAGTACGACGCGGGCGTCGCGAACCCCGTCTTCGCCCCCTGGTGGGCGGACTCCTGCCTGGTCCTCGCCGCCGTCCGGCGCCCGACCGAGGGCCGGGTCCTCGCCGAGTACGGCGCCGACCTGGCCGCCCGCTGGGGCACCGCCCGCGCCCTCGGCCTCGCCGCCCTCGCCTCCGGCGCCGTGACCCCCGGCCGGGCCGGCCTCGACCGCCTCGCCGAGGCCGTCCACCTGCTCGCCGCCTCACCGGCCCGTGCCGAACACGCCCGCGCCGAGTTCGGCCTCGGCCGCGCGCTCCTCCTCGCCGGCGACCCGGCCGGCGCCCGCGAACACCTGCGGACCGCCACCGCCCTCGCCGGCGGCTGCGGCGCCCTCGCCCTCGCCAGGGCCGCCCGCCGCCTGCTGATCACCGCCGGCGGCCGGATGCCCGAGGTCGCCACCTCCGCCGCCGACCTGCTCACCGGCGCCGAACTCAGGGTCGCCGGCCTCGCCGTCGACGGCGCGAGCAACCGGCAGATCGCGCGCACCCTCTTCGTCACCGTGCGCACCGTCGAGTCCCACCTGACCAGCGTCTACCGCAAACTCGGCGTCACCCGCCGGGACGGCCTCGCACCCGCCCTCGACGGTGCCCGCCGCGGCGCCGTCCGGGCCGCCGAGGAACCGCCCCCGGCCGGCGGGCCGACCGGCTGACGACCACCACCTCCACCCCGCGCCGATCCGGCGCACCTCACACGGCAAGGGAGCCCGAGACCCGGGTGAACTGGATGAACGACGTTCCTGTGAGCCCGTGGGGCGAGACTCGCGACCCCACGGAGACCCCGTCGACGGCCCGGCCGACCGGGCCCGAGGCCCCGGCCGGTCCCGGGCTGCCGCCCACCCACGGCGCGCCCCCGATCGAGACCGATGCCACTGAAGGCATGCACGTCGACGAGGGGTCGGCGAGAACCGGGGCCGCTCTCCCGGCGCCGGGAGGGCAGCGCGCGCTCGACCCGGCGCACCCCGGTGCCCGATCAGCGCCCATGGTTCCGCCGGACGCGAGCCCGCCACGCGCGCGGCAGCGCGAGCGTGCCACACTCGCCTCCGTCCTCGACGGTGCCTTCGCCCCGGCCACTGCCGCTGCCTCGGCCACTGCCGTCGCCCCCGCCACTGCCGGCGCCCGCCCGGTCGTCGTGGCCGTCACCGGTGCGCTCGGCTACGGACAGAACGCGCTGGTCAGGTGGGGCGCCACCCGAGCCGAGCGGGCCGGGCTGCGGGTCCTGCGGGCCCGCGCCGCCCATGCCGAGTCGGGGCCGGCCCTCGGGGCCGTCGCCCAGTGGCTCGGCTCCCTCGACGGGCCGCTCGACCACCGCCTCGACCGTCCCCTCTCCGGCCTCGCCGAGTTACTGCGCGCCGCCAGGAGCCGGCCGGCCGTCCTCGCACTGGAAGACGCCCAGTGGCTCGACGCGCGGTCCCTGCACTGGCTGGGTGCGCTCTCCCGGCGCTGGGCCGGCGTCCCGCTCGTGCTGCTGTGCGGCGGCAGCCGCCTCGGAACGCCCGACCCCGACTGGTACGACCTGCTGGCCGGGACCTCCGGCGCGGCCGCCGTCCACCGGCTCGCCCTCGGGCCCCTGGACGGCACCGACGTCGCGGGCGCCGTGCTGCGGGCCTGCGGCGGCCCGGGGGAGGAGGGGTTCGCCACGGCGGCGGGCCGGATCTCCGCCGGACACCCCGAGGTCCTCGACGACATCCTGCGGCGGTTCGCCGGCGACGGCCACCGTCCCGTCCTCGCCCGCGTGCCCGAACTCGCCGCCCTCGGCGGCACCGTGACCGGCGACCACCTGATGCGGGCGCTTCGCGGGCACAGCGACGAGGTAGTGGCCGTGGTGCGGGCGCTGGCCGTGTGCGGTGACCTGCTCGACTTCCCGCTCACCTGCCTCCTCGCGGGCCTCGACACCCTGAACGAGGCCCGGCTGCGCGCCGTCCTCGCCGAACTGCCCGGCGTCATCGCCGGCCCCGGCGTCGAACCGCTGCTCGTCCCGGCGCTGCGCTCCCGCGTCCTGGCCGCCGCCACCGCGGCCGAGCGCGCCGACCTGCACACCCGGGCCGCGGAACTGGCCCACCGGGCCGCCGCCGACGACCTCGCGGTGGCCGCCCTGCTGCTCGGCGCGGCCCCCGCCGGCCGCCCCTGGGCCGTCCGGGCCCTGCAGACCGCCGCCGAGGCCGCCGCCCAGCGGCAGAACCAGCGGCACGCCGCCGCCCTGCTCGGCCGCGCCCTCGCCGAACGCCCCGCACCCGCCGAACACGCCCGCCTCACCCTCGAACTGGCCGCCACCCACCTGATCGCCGAACCGGAAGCCGGCGACCACACCCTCGACGCGATCCTCCGCCGCCCCGCCACCGCCGGCTCGGCCGCGGGTTCGTACGCGGCTGCCGCCGATGCCGCCGCGGGTTCGTACGCGGCTGCCGCCGAGGCGAACCCGCATTCGGCGCTCACCACCCCGACCGCCCCCGCCTCCGCCCTGCGCGTCCGCGCCGCCGACCTCGGGCTCACCGGGGGTGCGGTCACCGTCGTGCGGCGGGCCGTCGCCGAGACGCTGCCCCGGCCGGAGGAGCCGTACCACGACGAGCTGCTCGCGCTCTTCTGGTGCGCCGACCCGGCCGATGACGGCGAGTCCGCCCTGCCGCTGCCCGAGTTGCCGCAGCTGCCGCCGTGCCCGACGGTCCCCGCGCAGGCGGCGGTCCGGGCCTGGCAGCTCGCCGTCGGCGGCCGTCGGCTCGACCTGGCCGGTGCGCTGGCCCGGACGGCCCTCGCCGCGGCCGGCTCCCCGGGGGACGACGCCTTCGACGGTCCGCTCGTCCAGCCGTGGCTCGCCGCCTGCCGGACGCTGTGCCTCGCCGATGCCAACGACGAGGCGCAGGCGGGTCTGGACCGTCTGCTGCGCGGCCTGTCCGGGAACCGGCTGCGGCTGGCCGCCCCGCACGTGCTCGCGCTGCGCGCCGAACTCAACCTGCGGCGTGGCCGGTTGGAGCCCGCGGACCGTGACGTCGCCGAGGGCGAGCGGGCGCTGCGCCTGCTCGGCCGGCCCGACGCCGTCGCGCCGTACCTGCGTGCCGTCGGGATCCTCGTCGACCTTGAGAGCGGCCGTTGCGAGCGTGCCCGCGAACGGGCCGTGGCCCCGCTGCCCGCGGGCGCCGAGGCGAGCGAGCACTGGGCGCACCTGCTGTTCGCACGGGCCACCGTCGCGCTCGGTTCGGGCCGCCCGGCGGAGGCGGCCGAGCTCCTGCGGGAGTGCGGCCGGCGTCTGCTCAGCCGGCACCGGCTCAACCCGGCGCTACTCCCGTGGCGTTCGGTCGCGGCGCTGGCCCACCACGCCCTGGGCGATCCGGACGAGGCCGTCCGCCTGAGCGAGCAGGAGCTGCGGCTCGCCCGCCGCTGGGGCGCGCCGATCGCGATCGGCTGGGCCGAGCTCAGCGCCCACCGGGTGGCGGACCGGCCCGGCCGGCTCGCCGGGATCCGCTCGGCCGCCACGGACGCGCTGCGCAGCGGCCCGGCCGGCCCCGGCTACGTGCGGGCGCTCGCCGAACTCGCCGCCGTCGAGCTCGCCGAGGGCGGCGACCGGCACGCCGCCGAGCGCTCCCTCGCCGAGCTGTGCGTGCTGACGGCCCGGCATCCGGCCGGCCCGATGGCCGCTCGCGCCCGCGACCTGGCCGGGACCCTGGACCACCGCGTCGTCCACCCCGCGGACCCGCGCTGGGAGAGCCTCACGCCCACCGAGCGGCACACCGCCGAACTGGCGGGCCGGGGCCGCAGCAACCGGGACATCGCCGCGCTGCTGGCCGTCTCCAGCCGCGCCGTCGAACTCCGGCTCAAACGGGCCTACCTCAAGCTCGGCATCCACGGCCGCCCCGAACTGCGGGCGCTGGTCCGTGCCATGGAAGGACACTGAACGATGCTCCACGACCGGGACACCGAACTCGCCGCGGTACGCCGGGCCCTGTGCGACGCCGACGGGGGCCGCTCGTCGCACCTGCTGCTCACCGGTCCGTTCGGCATCGGACGCTCGGCCTTACTGCGCGCCCTGCCCGGGCTGGCCGACGGTCTGCGCGTGCGGGTCCTGCGGGCCGACGCCGCCCCGATGGAGCAGGACTTCGCGTTCGGTGTCGTGCGCCAGTTGTTCGACAGCCTCCTCACCGTCCTGCCCGCCGACACCCGGGAGCGGTGGCTCGCGCGCGCCGGAGCGGCGCGTGCCGTCCTCGGCGACTTCGTCCCGGACATCCTGGACATCTCGGACATGCCGGCCACCCCGGCCACCCCGGACACCCCGGACGCGACGGACACCGCGACGGATCCCGCCGACGCCGAGCCGACCGGCGCCGTCCTCGCCGACCTGCGCCGCCTGCTCGCCGAACTGAGCGCCGACGCACCCCTGTTGCTGCTCGTCGACGACCTCCAGTGGGCCGACGGCCCGTCGCTGCGCTGGCTCGCCCACCTCACCGCCCGCCTCGACGGCCTGCGCGTGGTCGTGGTGTGCACACTGCGCGACGGCGACCAGGGCTCGTGGCACCCGCTGGTCCGCGAGGTCGCCGACACCGCCCGCGAGCTGCGACTGACGGCGCTGTCGCCCACCGCCACCCGGTCCCTGATCCGCGACCGCTTCACCGACCCGGGCCACCCGCAGGCCGCGCGTCCGCAGACCGCCGATCCGGAGACCGCGGACCCCGGCAGATCGGAATCCTCCGGCATCGACGCCGAGTTCGCCGACGCCTGCCACCGGGCCGCCGTCGGCAACCCGCTCTTCCTGGTCTCCCTGCTCGACGTCATCGCCGCCACCGCGGCCCGCCCGACCGCCGCCCATGCCGAGACCGCCCGCACCCTGCGCCCCGGGCGCCTGCGCGACCGGATCGTGACGTGCCTGCGCACCCAGAGCGCGCCCGTGCGCGACCTCGCCGCCGCGATCGCCACCCTCGGCGAGCCGGGCGACACCGCGCCCGCCGGGCGCCTCGCCGGCCTGGACCCCGTCGGCTGCGCCGCCGCCCTGCACGCCCTGCACCACCTCGGCCTGCTGCCCGACCCGCACCGTGCCGCCTTCGTCCACCCCGTCGTCCGGGACGCCGTCGAGGCCTCGATGAGTGCCGGCGAGCGCCAGCGCCGCCACGAGGGCGCCGCCGCCGTGCTGTACGACGCGGGGCGCCCGGCCGAGGAGGTCGCGGCCCAGCTGATGGCCGTCGCGGCCTCCCGGCACCCGTGGTCGGGCGCCGTCCTGCGCGGCGCCGCCGACACCGCGCTGCGCCGCGGCGAACCCGCGCCGGCCGCCCGCTACCTGCGCCGCGCCCTGCTGGACGTCCCCGACGGCGATCCCGAGCGCGCCCGCCTGCTGGTCGAACTGGCCGTCGCCGAGCGGTCGTTCGACCGGGCGGCGTGCGAGCGGCACATCGCCCAGGCGATCCCGCTGCTCGCCACCGCCCGCGAGCGTGCCGCCGCCGCGCTCCAACTGCCGGCCAACTTCCTGCGCGCCGCGAGCCCGACCTCCGCCGCCCTGCTGCGCCGGGTCGCGTGCGAACTCGGCGACCCGGACACCCTCGACGGCGCCGCCCGCGAGGCCGCGCTGCGCCTGGAGGCCCGGCTGCGCCACGCGGACTGCCGCGACCCCGCCCGGCTCGCCGACTCCATCGGCCGGCTCGGCGTCATGGAACCGGCGGTGTGCTCGCGCGGCGAGCGCGAGCTGCTGGCCGTCCTGCTGCACGCGGCCACGCTCGGCGCTGGCCGCCCGGCCGCCGAACTGGCCGGGCTGGCCGAGCGGATCCTCGAACGGGAGCCGGCCACCGTCCGCAGCCCGCACTCCGTCGTGCCGCTGCTGGTGACCACGCTGGTCGGCGCGGACGCCCCGGGGGCGCTGGAGTCCTGGCTCTCGGCGGGCGAACGGGGGCGGCACCCGGGCGGCCCGGCCGATGACTCCGCGCCGGGCCACGCCGAGCAGGCCCTCGTCCACCTGGCCCGCGGCCGGCTCGGTCTTGCGCGGGAGCAGGCCGAACGCGCCCGCCTGCGCGCCGAGGCCGGCGGGCCCGAGGGCGACGGCCTCGCCACGGCGGCCCTCGCCGCGGTCGCGCTCGCAGCCCGTGACCTGCCGCTCGGCGCCAAGGTCCTGGCCGACGCGGACCGGCGCTGGCCCACGGGCGCGGCCCCCGCGGCGATGCTCGGACTGCTGCGCGCCCGTCAGCAGGCGCACCGCGGCGACCCTTCCGCCGCCCTGGACACCGTCCTCGCCTGCGGCCGCGAACTGGAGTCCGCCGGCTGGCGCAACCCGGTGCTCTTCCCGTGGCGCCCGTGGGCGGTCGGCCTGGCCCGCCAGCTCGGCGACGCCTTCGCCGCCCGCGCGCTGATCACCGAGGAGCTGGCCCGCGCGGAGGCGTGGGGAGCCCCGGCGGCGCTGGGCCGCGCGCTGCGGCTCCAGGCCGCCCTGGCCGGCGGCGCGCGGGCCGTCGACCTGTTGCGGGAGTCGGTCGAGGTGCTGCGGCGCTCGGCCGACGAGCTCGAACGCGCCCGCGCGCTGCGCGATCTGGGCCGGCGGCTCGGCGGCGGGGCCGAGGCGGCGGCGGTGCGCAGGGAGGCCGCCCGGCTGGCCGCCGCGTGCGGCGCCGGCTGGTCCGAGGAGTGGGCCGGAACCGCGCCGGGCCGGGAGGCCGGGGTGCCGGTGGACGTCGTGCTGACGCCGTCCGAGCGCCGGGTCGCGGACCTCGTCGGGCACGGTCTGACGAACCAGGAGATCGCGGCCGAATTGCGGGTGAGCGCGCGGGCCGTGGAGAAACATTTGACGAATTCCTATCGCAAGCTCGGTATTTCCGGCCGCCGGGAACTTGTGACGGTTCTGTGCGAGGCCGAACCCGTTGTTCGTGTTTGATCCCGGCGACCGCGCCGGAAAACCCGTCCGACCTGCCGCCACGGAATCGAACTCATGCTCGCCGAACCGTGACCGAACCCTACCGAACCTGCCCTGACCTGCAAGGATGTGCACCGTACCGAACGACCGGCCGAACCCCCCGACCCCACACCGAACCACCGGCCGTACGCCCACAGAATTGGACCGGACCAGCCCGGGCGCCGTTGACCTGCCGGATCGGCGGTCCCTAGAGTCGAAGCAGAGTTCACCGCGAATCAGGCCGTTCGAGCCGACCCGGCCCGAAAGAAATGGCCGGGATTTCCCGCGGAAATCAGCACCGCACACGCGCCCCGAAGGGATCCGACTGCCGTGGTCATCTCCTCTTCCGCCCTGGCCGATACCGCTCGGACCATCGTGTGCGATCGAGAGCCAGGTCACGACGCGGCGCCGCAAACCCGCACCGTCACCGATCAGGCCGGCCTCAACATGGCCCAGCTCGACCGCACCCTCACCATCCGGCAGGCCAACGAGGCCTTCTTCTGGCAGTTCGGACGCTCCTCGTCCGAGCTCTGCGGCCGGACGTTCAGCGAGCTCGTCCACCCGAGCGTCCAGCAGCCGCTGCTGCGCCAGTTCTCCGGACTCATCGAGGGCCGCCGGGACCGCTTCGCCACCGACGTCATAGCGATAGGCCCGGACGAGGAGACGTTCACCGTCCCGCTCACCGCCGTCATGGTCCGCGGCGGCCTGCCCGACGAGTCGTCGATCATGGTGATGATGCCCAACCGCGACGGCGAGGCGGCCGAGTCCGAGGTCGTCGCCGGCCGCAAGAAGCTGCTCAGCGAGATCGACGCCCGGATCCTGGAGGGCATCGCGGCCGGCGTCTCCACCGTCCCGCTCGCCGCCCGGCTCTACCTCAGCCGCCAGGGCGTCGAGTACCACGTCACCTGCCTGCTGCGGAAGTTGCGCGTGCCGAACCGCGCGGCGCTCGTCTCGCGCGCCTACTCGATGGGCGCCCTCAAGGTCGGTGTCTGGCCGCCGAAGGTCGTGGAGAGCTTCGTGAAGTAGCGGCACCGCAGGAGCACCCCCCGTCAACGGCGGGGCGCAGCCGGGCAGCGCCGGCCGCGCCCCGCCGTTCGCGTGCCCTCCCGTCCTGCCGTCCTCCCGTCCTGCCGTCCTCCCGTCCTCCCGTCCTGCCGTCCTGTCACCGCGCGCCTCGACGGCCGCTCAAGGCCCGCTCGAAGCCGGGTGGAGAGTAGTAGTCGCGCCGCTACGCACCGTGTTCTGATCGGGTACGGGCCCCGGGAGCCCGGAGTGCGGGCCCCGGAGACGGGTCTAGACGCGTGGACATGCACCTGAGCCTGGTGGCCATGGTTCGTCGTCCCGGAGTGGATTTGACTGGGTGCCATGACGACGAACTCGCAGAACGCAGGCAACCGCAACAGCATCCAGACCGCCGAGGGCGCGCAGACCGCCCGGGCCGCCCAGGACGACCGCTCGACGGTCCTGGTGGTCGGCGGCACCGGGAAGACCGGCCGGCGCGTCGCGGACCGGCTGGCCGCCCGCGGCCGGACCGTCCGGATCGGCTCGCGCGCCGCCGACGTGCCGTTCGACTGGAACGACGAGACGACGTGGGAAGCGGCGCTGGAGGGCGTCGGCGCGGCCTACCTCACCTACTACCCGGACCTCGCCTTCCCGGGCGCGGTCGAGTCGGTGGGCGCCTTCGCCCGGCTTGCGGCCCGCCGGGGCGTGGCGAAGCTGGTGCTCCTGTCGGGCCGCGGCGAGGAGGCGGCCGAGGCAGGGGAGAAGGCCGTGATGGAGGCCGGCGCCCGTTGGACGGTGGTGCGCTGCGCGTGGTTCGACCAGAACTTCAGCGAGAGCTTCTTCCTCGACCCGGTGCGCGCCGGTGAGCTGGCGCTGCCGGTGGGCGACGCGGTCGAGCCGTTCGTGGACGCGGACGACATCGCGGACGTGGTGGTCGCGGCGCTCACCGAGGACGGGCACGACGGCGAGGTGTACGAGCTGACGGGCCCCCGGCTGCTCTCGTACGCGGACGTGGCGGCGGAGTTGTCGCGGGCGACGGGCCGGGAGGTGCGGTTCGTGCCGGTGTCGGTCGAGGAGTACCGGGCGGTCCTGGCGCGGGAGGGCCTGCCGGGGGACTTCGCGGAGCTGTTCTCGATGATCCTGGACGGCCGCAACGCCCACACCGCGGACGGGGTGCGCCGGGCGCTGGGCCGGGAGCCGAGGGACTTCGCCGACTTCGCCCGCGAGGCGGCGGCGGCCGGCGTGTGGGAGGTCTGAATGGGAGCCCCGAGCCCGCGTACCGGAGTGCCGGCGGCCCGCCGCTCCTCCCGCCGCCCCTCGAACTGCTTTCCGTAGCACCGCCCGTGAGAGTCCCCGCGCCCGCGGGGACCGGGTGAACCCGAAGGAAGCCCCTGATGCGCTCCGACCAGACCGCACCACCCTCCACCTTCCACGCCGCCTACGGCGCCCCCGCCGCCCCCGTCGCCGCCCGGGGCAAGGCCGCCGGGCCCGTGCTGGTGGCGGCGACCATCGCGATGGGCCTGATGGCGGGCCTGTTCTTCGCCTTCGACGTCTCGGTGATGCCGGGCCTCGCGAAGGGCGACGACCGCACCTACGTGACGGCGATGCAGAACATCAACAAGGCGATCGAGAACGGGCTGTTCGGCCTGGTCTTCGTCGGGGCCTTCGTGGCGACGGGCGTCGCCGCCTACCTCCAGCACCGGGCCGGCCGGCGCAGCGCCGCGTTCTGGGCGGCCGCCGCGACCGTCCTGTACGTGGCCGCGCTGATGGTCACGATGGGTGTCAACATCCCGCTCAACAACCAGCTGGCGGCCGCCGGCGACCCGTCCGCGATCACCGACTTCCACGGCGTGCGGGAGAAGTTCGAGGGCACCTGGGTGGCCACGAACATGCTCCGCACCCTGCTGTGCACGGCGGGCCTGGCCGCCCTCACCCGGGCGCTCGTCCTCCACGGGCGCGGCTCCCGCTGAGCGGCCCCCACCGGCTCCCCACCGTCTGACGTCACCGCCTGACGTCACTGCCCGCCCGGGTCGCACGTACCGGGCGGGTACTGCCGCGTTCACGCCCGCGCGTCCCTCAGGGCGCGCAGGGCGGCGGCCAGTTCCGTGACGGTGGGCCCGGCGGTGGTGGGCCCGGCGGTGGTGGGGTCGTCGGCGGTGGGGTCGTCGGGGTGCAGGGTGACCGTCCAGTCCCGGGCCCGGACGGTGACGGTGACGGCGCCGCGGCGGGTGCGGAGGAAGGCGGGCAGCGTCCGCACCGCCCGTCCGAGGGCGCCGCGGCCGACGGCCAGCACCCGGAGCGCGTCGGCGGGCCGGTCCGCGCCGGCGCCGGTCTCCCCGGCCGTGCCGGTCTCCTCGACCTCCAGCCCCGGGACCCTGCGCAGGTGCTTGCGCAACGGGCGCAGCTCGCCCGGATCCGAGACCGACACCTCGGCGCGGCCCGCGCTCAGCGGCGGCACGACGCGGCCAGCACGAGGAGCAGGACCAGGACGCCGAGGGCGGCCGCGCAGCCCGACGCGCCCTGCGGGTTCTTGCGGTCGGCCTCCACGGTGCCGCCGGGCGGCACGCCCGGGTGCCGTCTCGCGTAGTGGTCGATCTGCAGCTCCTCGGCCCGTGACTCCGGGAGCCAGGGCGTGCGGTAGCCGCACTCGCCGCACCAGTAGCGGTACGCCATGTCGTTTCCTCCGAGGTGTCGTTCGCCGTGGTCGTCGTCCGTCGCCGTTCTGTGCGCGGACCCTTCGAGCGTGGCGTCCGCGCAGGTCGGGGGACAGGACAAGGCACCGGCCATATGTGACCGGCCGTCACGGTAGGCTCACGGATGGACATGAGCATGCAAGACCATGGGGGTTTGCCGGAGTGACGGACGAACTCGGCACGCTGTTGCGGCGACTGCGGAAGGAGGCGGGGCTGACGCAGGAGCAGCTCGCGGAGAAGGCCGAGGTGAGCGTACGAACGATCCGCCGGCTGGAGCGCGGCGGCTCCACCGACCACCGGCTCGGGACGGTCCTCCTGATCGCGGACGCGCTGGACGCCTCGCCCGAGGACCGGCAGCGGCTGGCGGCGATCATCACCGAGGGCCCCGGCCCCGGTCCCGGCCCCGGCCCCGGTCCCGGCCCCGGCCCCGGTCCCGGTCCCGGCCCCGAGACACCGCCGGAAGCCCCGCCACCGCCCGCACCCCCGGCGCCCCCGGCGCCCCCCGCGCGCCCGGTCCCCGCCGCCCTCGCCGACGCCGTCGACGAGCTCGCCCGCGAGGTCCGCCGCCGCTGGCGCCGCGAGGAGGAGCAGCGCCGTGTCCACGACCCGTTCCCGTTGCCGGTGCGCTGGCGGCCCGCGCCCGAGGACCTGATGGACAGCCCGGAGAACGTCCAGCGCCTCGCGCCCGGCGAGCGGGCGGCCCGCCTGGACCTCGACGGCGACCTCCGCTCGGTGGCCGAGGTCTACGGGCAGATCCCCTCGGGCCGGCTCGTGGTCCTCGGCCGGGCCGGCTCCGGCAAGTCGATCCTGACGATCCGCTTCGTCCTGGACCGGCTGCGGGACCGGGCCGTCCCGTCCCGCGTGCCGGTGGTCTTCAGCCTCGGCTCCTGGGACCCGACCACCACCACGCTGCGCGACTGGCAGATCGACCTGCTCCTGCGCGACCACCCGCACCTCGTCGGCCGGGGCCCCGGCGGCGGCACGCTCGCCGCGGCGCTGATCGACGCCGACCTCGTCCTGCCCGTCCTCGACGGCTTCGACGAGATCGCCGAGGGCCTGCGCCGCGACGCCCTCGACGCGCTCAACGACACCTCCCAGCCGCTCGTCCTCACCAGCCGCCGCGCCGAGTTCGCGGAGGCGGTCGAGGCGGCGAGCACGCCCCTCGTGTGGGCCGCCGGGATCGAGCTCACCGACCTCACCCCCGCGGACCTCACCGACTACCTGCCCCGCACGGCCCGCCCGGTGACCGCGGGCCCCGGCGGGCCCGAGCCCCTCTGGGACGCCGTCCTCGCGGAGCTGCGCACCGGCCGCACGGACGGCGGCGTGCGCCTCGCCCGCGTCCTGAGCACCCCGCTGATGGTCATCCTGGCCCGGACGATGTACAGCGACGCCCCCGACCGCAGACCCGCCGAACTCCTCGACGGCGAGCGCTTCCCCACCGAGCACGCCCTGGAGGAGCACCTCCTCGCCGGCTTCGTCCCCGCCCTGTACCGCCGCCGGGCCCCCGAACGCGAACCCGTCGCCGGGCGCCCGCCGCGCACGTGGGACGTGCAGCGCGCCGAGCGCTGGCTCGGCTACCTCGCCGACCACCTCGTTCGCCACGACCGGCCCGACCTGGCGTGGTGGCAGATCGGCGGCTCGGTGCGCCGCCCGCTCCGGATCCTGGCGACCGCCCTGGCCGCCGCGCTGTCCGTCACCGTGGCGGAGTGGCTGGTCGGCGTGGTCGTCGTCGTGTTCTACCGGAGCAACCCGCAGGTCAGGTGGGAGCGGTTCCTCCTGGAGGGCACCCTCGTCGGGCCGATCGCCGGCCTCGCCGTGGGGGCGGTCTACGCGATCATGACGGTCTTCGGCGGCCTCGCCCTGGAACCGACGTACGTCCGGCTGCGGCTGTTCGCCCGCCACCACGGCGGCGGGCCGCGCACGGTCCGGGTGTTCACCGGCCGGTTCGCGGCCATCATGTTCGGCGGCACGGTGCTCGGCCTCGGCGTCGCGCCCGCCCAGATGCTCCAGCGCACGCTGTACTTCGGCGCCCCGCTGATCGACCACGACGTGTTCGTGGGCATGCTCATCAACATGCTGGTCTACGGGCTGATCTTCGGCTCGGCGGCCGGCACGGTCTTCGGGCTCACGAGCATGCTCGAAGCGCCGCTGGACACCGCCTCGGCGGCCACCCCGGTCGCCCTGCTGTCCTCGAACCGGACCACCGTCAGCCGGCAGGTGCTGGTCCTCGTCCCGGCGTTCACGCTCGCGATCGCGCTCGGCGGGCGGGTGATCGTGGTCGCGCTGAGCGGCCCGCTCGGCGTGCTGAACTGGCCGCTCGCGGACGGGCTCTACATCGGGGCGATCGGCGGCATCGGCGGCACCCTCGCCTACGCGCTCGGCTTCACCGCCTGGGGGCAGTGGATCATCCTGACCCGCGTCTGGCTCCCGCTGACCGGACGCCTGCCGTGGAACGTCGCGGCCTTCCTGGACGACGCCTACCGGCGCGGCGTGCTGCGCCAGAGCGGCGCCGTCTACCAGTTCCGCCACCTGCGGCTGCAGTACCACCTCGGCCACACGTTCCGCCGGGAGCACGCCCACTACCGGCAGGCCACCTTCCCCGAGGCGGCCCGCCTGCCGTCCGCGACCTCGTAACGCCGGTCAGCCGCGGATCCCGGCCGCCGCGAGCCTGCGCTCCACCTCGCCCCACTCGGGCGCGACGAGCGCGGTCGGCCGGGATCCGACGCCGAGGTCCTTGAAGCCGCTGGACGTCGACACGCAGACCACCGGGCCCTCGACGTCCCCCACGGCGCGCAGCCCGGCCAGACCGGCGGCGGAGGACAGTTCCGTCCACAGCCCGGCGCGGGCCAGCTCCCGCTGGGCGGCGGCCAGTCGGGCGTCCTCCAGGGCGAGTGCCCGCCCGCCGCTGCCGCGCACCGCGAGCACCCCGCGGTAGCCGCTGACCGTGCTGACGATCGAGTACGCGTCCGTCGGCCTCCGGTCGGCGTGCGCCACCGGCAGGCCCTCACGCACGGCCTGCGCGAGCGGCGCGGCGGCGGCCGGCTCGCAGGCGAAGATCCGCGGCACCCGGTCCGTCACACCGAGCCGCTCCAGCTCGACGAAGCCCTTCCACACGCCGTACAGCAGCTCGGCGTACCCCGTCGGCACGAAGACCGCGCCCGGCACGCCGAGGTCCCGGTGGATCTCGTACGCGATGGTCTTGTACCCCTCGGGCCCGTACGCGTGCCCGGTGTGCGTCGTGGTGAGGTTGCTGACGGGGTGCAGGCCCAGCCGCTCGACGACCCGCCGCATCAGCGGCCACCGCGCCTCCCACGGCACCGGCAGCACCACCGCGCCGTACGCGTTGAGGAACGAGTCGACCGCGGGCGGCAGGCTCGGGCCCGTGAACACCACGCACGGCAGCCCCGCCCGCGCGGCGTACGCGGCCGCGGAGGCGCCGTGGTTGCCGGAGGACGCGACGACGATCCCGGGCGCTCCGGCGGCCACCGCGGCGCTCGTCGTGCAGCGGTTCAGCCGGTCCTTGTGGCTCCAGGTGGGGTTGCGCGACTCGTCCTTGACGTACACCCCCGGCTCCAGCTCCACCAGCGGCGTGCCGCCCTCGCCGAGGCCCGGTGCGAGCAGCGGCGGCAGCAGCGGCGCCCAGCGGTCCAGCCCCGCCCGCCCGGCCGGCCCCCCGTACCGCGCCGAGGGGCCGAACAGCGCCTCGACGTCCACCTTGTCGTAGGCGTAGTCGACCTCGGCCGGGTACGAGACCTCCGGCGTGCTCGTCTCCGGACAGCCCTCCGTGAGCGGCGGCAGCAGCGGGTAGCCGACCGCCGGATCGCCCAGGGAGCGCTGACCGGTGGCGAGGGAGGCAGGGTAAGCGTCAAGGACCATGGGCCGACCTTACGACGGCCGTCGGCGCGCTGTCCGAAGAACCGTCAGAAGATCGAGCAGCCCGACAGCGTCGTCATCGCGTCCAGCGCGGCCACCGCCGCCACCGAGTTGCCCGCCTGGTCCAGCCGGGGGCCCCACGCGCAGACCGCCGCCCGCCCCGGCAGTATCGCCAGGATGCCCCCGCCCACGCCGCTCTTGCCCGGCAGGCCGACCCGGAACGCGAACTCGCCCGCCGCGTCGTACGTCCCGCACGTCACCAGCACCGCGTTGACGCGCTTCGCCTCGCTGCGCGACATCATCCGCGAGCCGTCCGCCCGCACGCCGTACCGGGCCAGGACGGACCCCGCGAGCACGAGGTCCCGGCAGCTGGCCGCGATCGCGCAGTGCGCGTAATAGTGGCGCAGGACGTCCTCGACCGGGTTCTCCAGGTTGCCGTGGCTCGCGATGAAGTGCGCCAGCGCGGCGTTGCGGTGGCCGTGCTCGGCCTCCGACTCCGCCACCACCGGGTCGGTGTCCAGCAGCGGGTTGCCCGCCTCGCGGCGCAGGAACTCCCGCACCGCCCCGGACGCGTCGCCGGTCAGGCTCTGCAGCCGGTCGGTGACCACGAGCGCGCCCGCGTTGATGAACGGGTTGCGCGGGATCCCGTGCTCCGTCTCCAGCTGCACCAGCGAGTTGAACGGGTTGCCGGACGGCTCGCGCCCCACCCCGCGCCACAGCCCGTCCCCGCCGTACGACAGGGCCAGCAGCAGGCTGAACAGCTTCGAGACGCTCTGGATCGAGAACGGGCTCTCCCAGTCCCCGACGCCGAACAGCTCCCCGTCCACCGTCGCGACGGCCATCCCGAACGCCTCCGGATCGGCCGCCGCCAGCGCCGGGATGTAGTCCGCGACCTGCCCCTGACCCGTCGTCGCCCGCGCGGCGATCTCCGCCGCCTCCAGCAGCCCCCGATAGTCCAGGCTCTCCCCGACAGGCACACCGTTCACCGCTGTTCCTCCACATACGCGCGTTTCGGGCCCGATTATCCCTGCCCGCCGTCCCCGCCGGGGGACCCGCCCCGGCACCGGGGCCCCCGGCGCGCCCTGGTAGCGTCGACGGGCCGGCCGCGGGACTCCGGTGCGACTTCCGGAACGTGCCTCTACCGCAATGATTCGCAGTTCGCGCCCCCATTCCCCGGCCGGCACCTCCCCGCCCCCACCGCCGGAAGGCCCGGAAGGCCATGGACGCGTACGCCGACCTGATCGCCGCAGACGACGTGCTGCTGTTCGTCAACGCCGCCATCACCGCCACCGGCCAGCGCGAGTTCCACGCCACCGCCGACCAGCAGCAGCTCTCGCTCGGCTTCCTCCACGAGTACGTGCGCGTCAACTACCGCGAGCCCTACGCCGCCGCGCTCGCCCTCGACATCAACGACCACAACGCCGCGCTCATCATCCGCCACCTGCTGGAGACCACCCGCGACGCCACCCCCGAGCAGCGCCGCGCCGAAGGCCGGCTCATCGCCCGCCGCCTCGCCCTCCTGCCCCCGCAGCGCGTCTACCGGCTCATCGCCGAACTGCGCCGCCGCAAGGTCAACAACCGCCGCACCCGCGCCATCCTCCGCGACTGGCTCGCCGCCCGCCCCGACCAGGCCCTCGACGCCGTCAAGTACCGCGCCGGCCTCAAGCGCGCCCTGCGCCACACCCACCTGCGCCCCGGCCACGACGAGGTCGGCGCCTTCCTCTTCGCCCCCGCCACCGCCCGGGCCCCCTACCGCACGCCGCTCCTCGACGCCTGGCGCCGCGCCCACTACGAGCAGGGCGCCCTCTACGAACTGCCCTACACCGTCGCCGAGGGCTTCGCCCACCGCCACGGCATCCCGCGCGGCGCGTTCCTCGACCGCATCGCCCCCCGCATGACCGCCCTCGAACGGCTGCGCCTCCAGGAGTCCGCCCGCGGCCGCGGCGCCACCGTCGGCACCGACCTCGCCCGCATGCCGCTCACCCGTCTCGCGACGTACGTCCTCGCCCTGCCGGCCGAGGACCGCACCGCCCGCCGCGCCGAACTCACCGCCGCCCTGCGGACCGCGGCCCGCCGCGCCGCCGGAGCGCAGGCCGGCAGGTGGGGGCGGGTCGCGGCCGTCCTGGACGACTCCTTCTCGGCGTACGGCTCGGGCGTCAAGCGCCGCCGCCCGCTGGCCGTCGCCCTCGCCTGCCACTTCCTCCTGGACGCCCTCGCCGCCGACTACACCGCCCACTGGACCAGCGGCCGCACCGACGCCCTCCTCGCCCACCCGCACGGACCCACCCCGCTCGGCCGCCGCATCCTCGACGCCCTCGACGCCGCCCCCGAACCCCCGCAGCGCCTCGTGATCGTCTCCGACGGCTGGGACAACGCCCCGCCCGGCCTGGCCGCCGAGGTCCTGCGCGTCTGGCGCACCCGCCTCGACCCCGAGCGGCGCACCGGCATCGTCCACCTCAACCCCGTCTTCGACGCCGACGGCTTCGACGTGCGCCGCCTCGCCCCGACCGTCCCCACCGCCGGACTGCGCGATGCCGAGGACCTGCCCGCCCTCGTCGAGTTCGCGCGCTTCGCGGAGGGCCGCACCGACCTCGCCGAACTCACCGCCCACCTCGCGGCGTGCACCGCCCGCTTCCTCGCGGCCGGGGAGGCCCGATGACGACCACCGCCTTCCGGATCGACCCGGCCGGCCTCGACACCCGGCCCGCCCAGGTGTGGGGCGGCGTGCGGCTCGTCCCGCTCGTGCGCGACGAGCCGATCGCCGACCTGCGCCTGCACCAGGAGCTGTACGACCGCGAGTACGCCTCCATCGCCGTCGGCCGGCGCACCGCCTACACCTCCTACATCCCCCACGGCTTCGTCGCCGACTGGACCCGCGACGGCACGCCCGCGGCCGCGTACGGCACCCAGCTCACCGGCCCCGGCGGCGACACCGCCCCCGAACGCCTCCGGCTGCAGCCGCCCCGCCGCATGGCCAAGCGCGAGAGCCGCACCCGGCTGCGCTTCCTGCCCCTGCACCTCGCCCTGGAGGGCTACCTGGCCCTGCACTTCGGCGGGCCCACCATCGCGTGGGAGCAGTGGTCCCAGCAGGCCCTGCGGCGCGGCCTGTCACCGCGCGCCGAGGAGGCCTACAGCGGCGACCAGGTGCGCGGACTCGCCGACGCCCTGCGGGTGTTCGAGATCCACCCCGGCCAGTGCGGCGTCGCCGTGTACGTCGCCGACGCCCTCGCCGCCGCGTTCGTGCTGCCGCACCCGGACGACTACCGCGCCCTGCACCGCAGCCTCCTCCTCGACCTGTACGGCGAACTCGTCCACCACTACGCCACCTACGCCGCTCCCGTCCCGGACTTCCGGGCCGACCTGAGCACGACCTCCGTCCGCTCCCTCGCCGACCTGCGCACCGCCGTCGACGAGCAGGAGCGCGCCTGGTCCCGCTTCCACACCACGACCATGGCCGACGGCCTCCTGGACGCCGACTACCGGGCGCAGACCGTCTACCGGATGTCCCGCTTCACCCTCTCCCGCTTCCTCCCCGACTTCCGCCCCAAGCAGGAGAACCACATCGGCGAGGCCGTCACCGACGACACCGGCCGCCTCGCCTACCTCAAGACCTTCCGCCTCTCCGAGGCCCAGGTCCGCCGGGGCCACCTCCTGACCCGCCTGGCCGCCCACGACTGGCACCTCGCGAACACCGCCGCCGCCCTGGGCCTCACCACACCCCAACTCGCCCTGCGCCTCGAAGGCGCGGGCTTCGGCCACCTGCTACGCCAGGACATCCTCGACCACTACCGCAAGCAGGCCCGGCAGGCCGGTTAGTGACTGGAGGGCGCTCCTCCCGGAGTCCTCGCCCCGTCCGTGACCCGACCGCCGTTCCCCGGATGACCGCCGGGTAGGGTGCGGCCATGGTTGATTCCGCATCACACGCCGTCACTGCCAAGGCCGTCGCGCGCCGCCTCCTCGGGGAACTCGGCGCCGCAGGGCTGACCCTGGAGGCTGTCGCCGCAGCCGGGCCGGCCCTCGCGGACGTCCAGGCGGTGTACCCGCACCGGGACGACCTGCTCACCGCGCTGATCCTCGACGCCTACAACGCCTCCGGCGCCGTGATGGAGGACGCCGACCGCGCCGCCCGGGACGCCGGGGAATCCGCGGGCGCGAGGCTCCTCGCCGTGACGCGCGCACTGCGCGGCTGGTCCTTCGCCCACCCCGAGGAGTTCACCCTCGTCTACGGCTCGCCCGTCCCCGGCTACCACGCCCCGCAGGAGACCGTCCCGGCCGCGTCGCGCACCCCCGCCGTACTGGCGGCGATCGTGCGCGAGGCCCTGGAGGCCGGCGAACTGACCCCGCCCGCACGGAAGGTCCCCGGCCCGCCGCTGCTGCGCCCGGAGGCGCTGGAGCTCTTCGGCGGCGCGCCGGGGGAGCCGTTCTCCGACGTCGTCGAGCGCGGCATCGTCCTGTGGAGCGGCCTGATCGGCCTGCTGGTGTTCCAGGTGTTCAGCCGCACCCACGACAGCGTCCGGGACGAGGCCGCGTTCTTCGACTACGCCGTCGCCGTCGCGGCCGAGGGCGTCGGACTCGTGGTGCCGCTCTGACCAAGCCCTACTTAGCGTTCGTCCCGCCGGGCCAGGACGGGCTTGACGTCCAGGACCGGCGTGCCGTCGACGGCTTCGAGACCGCTCACGCGGATCCGCAGGCCGTCGACGGCGAGGATGGTGACGCGGTGGAGGCCGATCGGGTTGGGCCGGTCGGGGGAGCGGGTGGCGAAGACGCCGGTCTCCGGCCGGGAGCGCTCCCCGCGCGGGCGGACGGCGAGCACCTCGCGGTCCGCCCGGTCGAGCCAGGTGAGCAGCAGGACCTCCTGCCCGACCGCCAGGTCGGCGAGGGCGCGTTCCACCGCGGGGTCGAACGCCAGCCAGGCCTCCGGCCCACCCTCGTCGCCCTGCCGGGGCGCGCCGGAGCGGTCCAGCAGCGGTGATTCCACCCGGCCGATCGCCCGTACCTCGAAGTGCCCGTCCGCCATCGCTCGCTCCCCGCTCGGTGGTTGTCGCTCCCGGTCCGTTCGATCCCTCCGATGATGCCGTGCGCGGCGCTCAGGCGCGCAGGAACGCCTCCAGAGCGCTCGCGAAGGCCACCGGGATCTCGTACATCGGGTAGTGGCCGGAGTTGGGCAGGACCTCCAGCTCGGCCTGCGGGTAGTGGGTGAGCCAGGTGCCGCGCATCGCCTCGGCGGTGAGGGCGAGGTCGTGCTCGCCGACGAACACCTTGACCGGCAGCGGGCTGCCCGCGACCTTGGCCGCGAAGTCCTGGGTGGTCCAGTCGGCGAGGTAGGCGGCGAAGGCCTCCGGCCGGGAGCCGGCCACCGAGCGGGCCGTCATCGCGTCGAGCCAGCGGGGGTTGGCCCGCTGCCCGGTGACGAGGTCGAGGATCGCCCGCCGGTTGGCCGGGTTCTGCGCGGCGCCGTGGAAGAGGTCGTACGCGTCGCCCTCCAGCGGGTAGGCGCTCGCGGGCACGGGCGTCACGCCGACCAGCTTGCGCACCCGGCCGGGCGCCTCGGCGAGGATGCGCTGCGCGGCCTTGCCGCCCATCGAGTGGCCGACGACGGAGAAGGTGTCCCAGCCGAGCCGGTCGGCCAGCGCGAGTGCGTCCGAGGCGATCTCGGCGAGCGTGAACTCGCCCTCCACATCCAGTCGTTCGCCGTAGCCCCGGTAGTCGAGGAAGGCGTAGCCGAACGCCTCCGGGTCGAGGTAGTCGAGGAACGGGCCCCAGGCGGCGCTGGTGCCGAACCAGTCGTGCAGGACCAGGACCTTGTGCTCGCCGGTGCCGAGGGCGCGGTGGGCGATCGTCATGCGGACTCCTGTCGGGTGGGGTGGCGCGTGGTGGCGGGCCGTTACCTTCCCAGCCCGGGCCGAAGTACTCCTGGGCTCCGCCGGGCCCTCCGGAGCGCCCCCTTCGCCGCGGGCCGTGCCTGTGCCCCGACGGCGGCTTCGGCCTCGGGCTCCGGGCCGTCCCCGACGGCTGCGAGGCCGGCCTCGCCCGGGGCCGACGGGGCCGCGCCGCTCCGCGTGGAGGCACTCGTTCGGTGGTCACGGCTTTTGCCCTCCCGGTGGGCGCCCGCAAGGTGGAGGCAGGAAGACCGTCCCCGAGGAGCGACAGGCGGAGAGCCATGCCGATCTACCAGACCGCGCGCTACCGAGTGAACGCCGAGGCCGTCGACCGGGTCCTGGCGGCGATCGAGGAGTTCGTCGGCTACGTCGCGGCGCACGAGCCCGACACGTGGATGTACACGGCCTGGCAGCAGAAGGACGACCCGACGCGCTTCGTCCACCTCTTCACCTTCGCCGACGAGGCCGCCCACCGGGCGCACGGCGAATCGGAGGCGGTGCGCCGGTTCCAGGCGGCCTACGCGCCGGAACTCTCCGAGGGGCCCGTGGTGTTCACCGACTACCGGCTGGTCGCCACCAACGCGGGCCGACGGGCGACCGCGCCCTGACCTTCGGCGCCCTGACCTTCGGCGCCCGACCGGCCGGGGTCAGAGCGAGTGGGCCACCGGGTGGCGGGGCTGGTAGAGGCCGACCTCCCCGCCGCCGGGCAGGCGCAGGGCGGTCTTCAGCCCCCAGCCGACGGAGGTGACGGGCTCGGTGAACTCCACCCCGCGGGCGGTGAGTTCGCGGACGGTGGCGTCGACGTCGTCGCACATCAGGAACAGCTCGTGCCAGGGCGAGCCGCCCGGGTGGACGGCGATCTCGGCCGGGGGCAGCTTGAAGACCAGCCACCCGCCGCCCGCGTCGACGTGCGGCCAGCCCAGCACGTCGCGCAGGAAGACGCGGTCGGCCTCCGCGTCACGGCTGTGGATGATCAGGTGGGCACCGTTGATCATGTACTCACGGTAACCGGTGTCGGCCCTCACTGCCTCCGCAGGTCGCCGGAGAAGCCCGCGACGACCAGGTGCAGGCTGCCGTCCGCGTTGCGGGTGTACACCTGGTCGTAGGGCCAGGCGACGCACCCGCTGCCCGGGCTTATCGGCGCTGTGCGCAGGACGACGCGGTCGGCGGCGGCCGACGTGAGGCTCGCGGTGGCGTCGCAGGACGGTGTGCCGGCGCCGGTGTTGTTGGTGATCTCGGCGACGGGCTCGCCCTTCTGGCCCTGCCGGATGGTGATCTTGAAGTCCGCCTCCGCGCGGATCGCGGGGCTGCCGAGCCGGCCCGCCCAGGTGCCCAGGAAGTCCGCGGGTATCGCGCCCGCAGGCGTCGGGGCCGGTGTCGGCGTCGGGCTCGGTGCCGGGGCTGTGGTGGTCGCCGTGGCGGCCGTCGTGGCCTGACCGGCCGAGGAGGTGCTGCTGCCGCTCGCCGTGGTGCCGTCGGGTCGGTTCCAGAGGTACACGCCGGTGCCCAGCAGCGCGGTCGTCAGGACGGCGGCGACGGCCACGCCGATGCGCCCGAGGCCCCGGCCGGCGGGTTGCCGGTACGGCGGCGGGTAGGGCGAGGGAGGGGTGGCGGCCAGGGTCAGGGGCGGGGCCTGGGGCAGAGGCGGGCCGAACTGCCCGGTCAGGGGTGCGAAGGCCGGCGGGGCGGGCGCCACGGTCGGGGGCGGCGGAGCGGGGGCCGCGGCGGCTCCGTCCAGGTCCAGCAGCTCGACCGCCAGCCCCGCGAGCGACCCGGCGACCGCCGGCGGCAGCCACGCTCTCCGCTTCAGGCGCTCGGCCGCCCCGGGGTCGTCGGCGGCCAGCCACGCCCCCAGCCGCTCCGGGGACGGCCGGTCCGCGGGGTCCTTCGCGAGGCAGGCCGCCACGATCGCGCACAGCTGCGGGTCCACCGCGTCCAGCGGCCCGAGGTCGGGGTCCTCGTGCAGCACCCGGTAGATCATGACGTGCGCGCTCACCCCCGAGCCGAACGGCGCCTCGCCCGTGGCCGCGTACGCGAGCACCGCGCCGAGCGAGAACACGTCCGACGCGGGCCCGGCCTTGGCGCCCCCGGCCTGCTCGGGCGAGAGGAAGCCGGGGGAGCCGACGACGAACCCGGACTGCGTGAGCGCCGTCGCGTCCAGGGCCCGGGCGATCCCGAAGTCGATCAGCCGCGGCCCGTCCAGCGCCAGCAGCACGTTCGACGGCTTGACGTCCCGGTGCACGAGCCCGCGCCCGTGCACGGCCGCCAGCGCCTCGGCCAGCCCGGCCCCGAGCGAGCGGACGGCCGGGGCGGGCAGCGGCCCGAAGTCCCGCACCGCCGCGCTCAGCGCGGGCCCGGCCACGTACCCGGTGGCCACCCACGGCCGCTCGCCCTCGGTGTCCGCGTCCAGCACCGGCGCCGTCCAGCTCCCGCCCACCAGGCGGGCCGCGGCCACCTCCTGCCGGAACCGCACCCGGAACTCCGGGTCCGCCGCGAACTGCGCGTGCACCGTCTTGACGGCCACCGTCCGCCCGCCGGCCGTCCGGCCCAGGTAGACCAGGCCCATCCCACCCGCACCCAGGCGGCGCAACAGCCGGTACTCGCCCACCTGCCGCGGATCCCCGGGCCCCAGTGCCTCCACGCCGTCGCTCCCCTCGCCGCCCCCGCCCACCGTCACGTCACGCCAGACGGTACCGGTGCACCACCCGGTTGCGGGCCGGAGCTCCGAACATCCGCTCCAGTGAGCGGACTTACGCGTTCCCGTCCAGCACGAGCGCCCACGCCAGGCAGCCCAGCGACGCCGTGCACAGCACCGCCCGCAGCACGTTGAACCGGGCCCAGCGCTCCTCGAACACGCGTCGCACGGCCGCCGGGTCCGCGATCCGTGCCGGCAAACCGGCCTTCTCCAGCTGGTCGTTGAGAGGGATGTTCACCGCCCGGGTCACGCCGATGTTCCCCACGTACAGCACCAGCGCCGCGATCGTGGCGGGCAGCGCGTCGTGCCCCTCCTCGGGCAGGTGCAGCGCGACGGCGGCCGCGCCGAACAGCAGCGCGCCGACGTAGCCGAGCACGAACCAGCCGTTCAGGATCGCGACGTTGACCTTCTGCATCACGTCGATGAACGTGCGGTCGTCGACCCGCCGCAGCGCGGGCATCACGGAGCACGCGTAGGCGTAGAACAGGCCCGCGGTCAGCCCGCAGGTGATCGTCGCCGCCACGAGCACGAGTGTGCGCGACAGTTCCATCTCGAAGGGCCCCTCACTGTGTGTCTCGGAGTCCCGGCGTCCCGATCCCTCGGTCCCCGCTGACTCGGTCCGTCCCCGTGCGCGTCGATCATCGGGCACGAACGGGTGCCGGGGCCACCCCGGCCGCTCAAGACGCCCTCAAATGACAATCCGTCAAATCATGCTCCCGCATCTACACTTGGCGGCCATGGACACGCTGACCGGACTCCTGGACGGCCCCAAGGCGCGCGGGGCGTTCCTGCTGCGCTCGATCCTCACCCCGCCGTGGTCGCTGCGCATCGAGGACCGCGCGCCGCTCTCCGTGGTCACCATGGTCCGCGGCGACGCGTGGATCCTGCCCGAACGCGGCACCCCGCTGCTCCTGCACCCCGGCGACGTCGCCATCGTGCGCGGCCCCGAGCCCTACACCGTCGCCGACGACCCCGACACGCCCGTCGACGTGATCGTCGGCCCCGGCCAGCAGTGCTCGCGCGGCGGCGTCGACGTCTCGGAGACCATGGCCCTCGGCGTCCGCACCTGGGGCCACGGCAACGAGCGCGACGACGCGTCCTCCGTCGTCCTCTCCGGCACCTACCAGGCCGAGCACGAGATCGGCCAGCGCCTCCTCGCCTGCCTGCCCGCCCTGCTCGTCCGCCCGGCCGGCACCGCCGCCGACGACACGCTGATCCACCTCCTCGCCGCCGAGATAGGGCGCAACGAGCCCGGCCAGGAACTCGTCCTGGACCGCATCCTCGACCTCCTCGTCGTCTCCGTCCTGCGCGCCTGGCTCGCCGCGCCCGACTCCGGCGCCCCCGCCTGGTACCGCGCCCAGCACGACCCCGTCGTCGGGCCCGTGCTGCGCCTCATGCACGACGACCCGGCCACCCCCTGGACCGTCGCCGACCTCGCCCAGCAGGTCGGCGTCTCCCGGGCCGGCCTCGCCCGCCGCTTCACCGCCCTGGTCGGCGAGCCCCCGATGGCCTACCTGGCCGGCTGGCGCCTCGCCGTCGCCGCCGACCTCCTGCGCGAGCCCGAGTGCACCGTCGCCTTCGCGGCCCGCAAGGTCGGCTACAGCAACGCCTTCGCCCTCTCCGCGGCCTTCAAGCGCGTGCGCGGCGTCAGCCCCCAGGAACACCGGCGCCTCGCCTCCACGAGCACCCCGAACCCCACGCCGGGCTTCTCCGGCCCCGCCGAGACGGTCGTCCTGGCCGGCTGACGGCGTCGTCACTCCTGGTGACCGTACGATCGCCGAAAGAGATCTTCGCGCGTCCTCGAAAATTCCTGGCGAGGGATGTCGAGAACGCGCGCCCGGCTCCGTCCCCGGGGTGGAAGCGACCACAATGGGTCGCACCGCACCGAGGAGAGACACCATGGCCAAGTACCTGCTGCTGAAGCACTACCGAGGCGCCCCGGCTCCGGTCAACTGCGTCCCGATGGACCAGTGGACGCCGGAGGAGATCTCGGACCACATCCGCTTCATGCACGACTTCGCCGCCCGGCTGGAGAAGACCGGCGAGTTCGTCGACGCCCAGGGCCTCGCCCCCGAGGGCATGTGGGTCCGCTACGACGGAGAGGGGCGCCCGGCGGTCACCGACGGCCCGTTCCCCGAGACCAAGGACCTCATCGCCGGCTGGATGATCATCGACGTCGACAGCCGCGAGCGCGCCGTCGAACTCGCCGGCGAGCTGTCCGCCGCCCCCGGCGCCGGCGGCAGGCCGATCCACGAGTGGCTGGAGGTCCGCGAGGTCATGGCCGCGCCGCCCACCATCACCGAGTAGCCTGCCGGGACGTGACCACCCCCATGGACGAAGCACTGCTCAGGAGCCTCACCCCGGGCGTGCTCGGCGCCCTCGTCCGCCGCGGAGCCGACTTCGCGGCGGCCGAGGACGCCGTCCAGGACGCCCTCGTCGAGGCCCTCCGGGTCTGGCCGGCCGACCCCCCGCGCGACCCGAAGGGCTGGCTGGTCACCGCCGCCTGGCGCAAGTTCCTCGACGCGACCCGGGCGGACTCCGCCCGCCGCCGCCGCGAGGACCGCGTCGACGAGGAGCCGCCGCCCGGGCCCGCGCCCGCGGCGGACGACACGCTCCAGCTCTACTTCCTGTGCGCCCACCCGTCGTTGACGCCCGCCTCCGCGGCCGCCCTCACCCTGCGCGCCGTCGGCGGCCTCACCACCCGCCAGATCGCCCAGGCCTACCTCGTCCCCGAGGCGACCATGGCCCAGCGGATCAGCCGCGCCAAGCGCACCGTCTCCGGCGTGCGCCTCGACCGGCCCGGCGACGTCGCCACCGTGCTGCGCGTCCTCTACCTGGTCTTCAACGAGGGCTACTCCGGCGACGTCGACCTCGCCGCCGAGGCCGTCCGGCTCACCCGGCAGCTCGCCGCCGTGATCGACCACCCCGAGGTGGCCGGACTGCTCGCCCTCATGCTGCTCCACCACGCCCGCCGCGCCTCCCGGACGGCGCCCGACGGCGGCCTCGTACCGCTCGCCGAGCAGGACCGCACCCGGTGGGACACCGGCCTGATCGCCGAGGGCGTCGGGATCCTCCAGGCGGCGCTCGCCCGCGACCGGCTGGGGGAGTTCCAGGCCCAGGCCGCCATCGCGGCGCTCCACGCGGACGCGCGGACCGTCGAGGAGACCGACTGGGTGCAGATCGTCGAGTGGTACGACGAGTTGGCGCACCTGACCGACAGCCCGGTCGTCCGCCTCAACCGCGCGGTCGCCGTGGGCGAGGCCGACGGCGCCCGCGCCGGGCTGGCGGCCCTCGCGGCGCTGGACGACTCCCTGCCCCGGCACACGGCGGCGTCCGCGTACCTCCACGAGCGCGACGGCGACCTGGCGACGGCGGCCCGGCTGTACGCCGAGGCCGCGCACAAGGCGCCCAACCTGGCGGAGCGCGACTACCTGACGCGGCAGGCGGCGCGGCTCAACGCCCGCCTGCGGGGGTGAGCCGCCCCCGGCCGCACGATCGAGCCTCCGTCGGTAATTCGGTTGACCTCGTGGTGCGGGAACGATCCACTGTGGCACGGGACATCACGCGTCGTGAGTCCGGCACCCAGGGGAGGCAGCAGCACCGATGGAGATCCGTTCCACGAGCAAGGAAGACCACGGCGTCTTCCTCGACACGCTCTTCGCCGCGTTCGGACGCTTCCCGGAGACCCCGGCCGAGGACGGCAGCGGGGTCTGGTGGTCGGCCCTGGAACTGGACCGCGGCGTGCTCGCCGAGACGTCGGACGGCCGTCCCGTCGGCACCGCCATCGCGTACTCCTTCGAACTCACCCTGCCCGGTGGGATCGTCGTCCCGGCCCCCGGGGTGTCGGGCGTCGGCGTCCTGCCCTCGCACCGCCGCCAGGGCGTGCTCACCGCGATGATGCGGCACCAACTCGACGACTTCCGGGCCCGGGGCGAGTTCCTCTCCGTCCTGCTCGCCTCCGAGGCGGGGATCTACGGCCGGTTCGGCTACGGCCCGGCGACGTACACGGGCCGCCTGACGGTGCCGCGCCACCGGGGCGCGTTCGCCGCGCCCCGGGCGGGTGGTGCTGCCGAGGCCGGTTCGGTCGAACTCCTGCGGCGCGCCGAGTGCGGCGCCATCATGGAGGACGTCTACGACCGGTACCGCCGCGCCCAGCCCGGCGCCGTGTCCCGGCCGCCCCACTGGTGGGCCCGGGGCGCCGGTCACGCGCCGACCGCCCGGACGCCGCGCTACGTCGCCGTCCACCGCGGCGCCGACGGCGTGCCGGACGGGTACGCCAGCTACTCGATGGGCGACCCCGACATCCTCACGGTCGACGAGATCATCGCCACCGACGACGCGGCCTTCACCGCCCTCGCCCGCTACCTGCTCGGCCACGACCTCGTCAGCCAGGTCGTGTTCAAGCACGTCCCGCCGGACCACCCGCTGCGCTGGCAGCTCGCGGACTTCAACGCCGGCCAGGTGGCCAACCACTCCGAGTGGCTGTGGGTGCGGCTGCTCGACGTCCCGCGCGCGCTCACCTCGCGCGGCTGGTTCGCCGACGGCGAGCTCGTCCTCGACGTCGACGACCCGTTCCTCGGCGAGCGCGCCCGCCACCTGCTCACCGTCCGCGACGGCAAGGCCGACTGCGTCCCGACGGACCGCGAACCCGACCTGTCCCTGGACATCCGCGACCTGGGCGCCGTCTACCTCGGCGGCACCGCCCCGAGCACGCTCGTGCGCGCCGGACACGTCCGGGCCCACCACCCGGGCGCGGCCGCCCTCGCCGACGCCCTCTTCCGCGCCGAGCGCCAGCCGCACTGCCTGCACTGGTTCTGACCTGCGGGCGGGGCGCGATCAGTGGGCCGGTGCGGGCCAGGTCGCCGGCAGTGAGTAGTGCCAACCCGCCCGCCAGGCGGGCGGGTTGGCGAGGACCTCCACCAGCGGCACTCCGGTCAGGAGGTGGTCCAGGGCCCACCGGTTCGCCGAGTGCGCGATGAGCAGCACCCGGCGGCCGTCCCAGCGGGCGGCGAGGTCGTGGAGCAGGGCGTCGGTGGCCGCGACGACCTGCCGGTAGCTCTGCCCGCCGGGAAACGGCTCGTCGACGTGCCGGAGCCGCCGGACGGCGACGAGGGAGGCCGGCGCGCCGTTGAGCTCGCCGTAGTCGCACTCGCGGAGCCGCACGTCCTGGTGCAGCGGCGGCACGCCGTCCGGGAACGCGATCCGGCCGGTCTCGACGGCCCGGTGCAGGTCGGAGGTGAACACGGCCGCGAACCCGCCGTCGCGCCGCCGCGCGCCCAGCTCCGCCGCCTGCCGCCGGCCTGCTTCCGACAGGCGGCCCGGGAGGTGGCCGGTGGCGATCCCGGCCTCGTTGTCCGTGGTCGTGGAGTGGGTCTCGTAGACGAGCTCGACCGCCATCGAGGGCTACCCGTTGCCGGCCGGCTTCGCCCCGCCGCCCTTGACCGGCCGCGTGTGGATCTTCGAGATGCAGGCCGGCAGCGCGGCACCGTCCTCGTGCTCGCGCGCCCGGTACGCGCTCGGGGTCTCGCCGACCAGCTCGGTGAACCGCGAACTGAACGACCCCAGCGACGTACAGCCCACCTCCATGCAGACCTCCGTCACCGTGAGGTCGCCACGCCGCAGCAGGGCCTTCGCCCGCTCGATCCGCCGGGTCATGAGGTAGCTGTACGGCGTCTCCCCGTACGCGGTGCGGAAGCTGCGCGAGAAGTGGCCCGCAGACATGAGGGCGGTGCGCGCAAGCGCCGTGACGTCCAGCGGCTGCGCGTAGTCGCGGTCCATCATGTCCCGGGCCCTGCGGAGCCGGACGAGGTCGTCGAGCGGCACACGGGACGCGTTACCGGCGGCTCTGCTCATCGATGACGTCTCCCCGCTCGGGCCACTGCGTTATGACCGAGGGTACCCGCCGACACGGGCGATGAGGGCGGAGATGTGGTGAGTGAGCCGCTCCGGGCTCTCCAGCGGCAGGTTGTGGCCGCTGCCCGGGATCGTGTCCAGCTGCGTGTCCGGCAGCGCGCGGGCGAGGTGATGGCTGTGGTTCGGGTTGACGATCTTGTCCTGGGTGCCGGTGAGGACCGTGGTGGGCGCGGTGATGGCGGCCAGCTGCGGCCGCAGGTCCATGTCGTGCGTGGCACCGAAGTAGGCGGCCCGGACGGCGGGCGGGGTGTTCGCGAACAGCTGCCGGTTCTGCTCGCGCGTCGCGAGGGTCGCGGTCGGCGCGAGCGTCTTGCCGAGCAACTGCCGCCCGAGCCACGGCACTCGCAGCGCCCGCGTGAACAGCTGACTGCCCATCATCCGGATCTCCCCGGCCGGGGTCACCTGGTCGTGCGAGGCCGTCGACGCGAGGAGCAGGGCCGCCAGCCGCCGCGGAGCCGCGTCCGGCGTCGTGGCATGGAGGTGCGCCGCGTAGGCGAGGGCCGCGTAACCGCCGCCGGAGTGGCCGGCCACGACGACGGGCCGGTCGGGGGACAGCGTGTCGACGACCGTCGCGAGGTCCTGCCCGAGCCGGGCGATGCTCAGCGGCTGCTCCCCGGCGGTGGACGCCGCGTGCCCCCGCTGGTCGTACGAGGCCACGGTGTGCCCGGCGGCGGCGAGCTGCCGGGCGACGGCGTGCCAGACCGTCCGGGAGGCGGCCCACCCGTGCACCAGCACCACCAACGGGCTGTCCGGGACGGGGATTTCGGGCCGGTGGAGCGTGACGGCGAGCCGGGCGCCGTCGTCGGTGGTGATGGTGCGGTCAGTGGTGATCATGCCTTCGTCCCCTTGCCCTTGGCGGTGTCTCGGTGGGTGCCTCGGTGGATGTCTCGGTGGGTGTCTCACCCGGTGCCTCGCCCGGTGCCTCGCCCGGTGCCTCGCCCGGTGTCGATGGTGGGTACGGGCATCGGCCTTCCGGGGGTTGGCCGTTCCGGTGTGGTCAGAGGATGTGCTGGCCGGGGGTGAGGGTGTGGCGGGGGTCGTGGCGCTGCTTGGCGGTGGTGAGGGTGGTCCAGCGGGCGCCATAGTGGCGCTGCCAGTCGGTGGTGGTCATGTTGGGGATGGCGCCGACGAGGTAGCGCTTGGCGCCCAGGCGTACGGCGGCGTCGTAGAGGTCGCGGTTGCGCCGGAGCGCGGCGGTGGGGTTGGTGCCGGGGGCGGGGAAGGTGAGGAAGTCGAAGAGATACGTGGTGGGGTGATCGGGGGTCATGGCGAGGGGCCGGGTGATCTTGCCGGTGGGGAAGGGGTAGAAGAGGAGGAGCCCGGCGCCGAGGTCGGTGGGGGTCACCTTGGTGAGGGCGTAGCGGGCGAACTCCTGGGCCCGGCCGGCGGGGAGGAACATGCTCAGCCAGGGCTTGGGGGCGCTCCAGTAGCCGAGGCTCTTGAGGTTGGCGGCGAAGGCGTCGACGCGGAACGTGTAATCGCGGTAGGTGGTATCGCTGATCTGGGTGTCGCCGGGCACGGGTGTGAGGCCGGCGAGCAGGGGTGCGGCGTCGGGGGGTGTGGTGCCGTTGTAGTGGGCGACGGCCTCGATCTTGTAACGGGCGTTGGGCGTGGGGTTGGCGGGGGATCGGGGCAGGAGGATCTCGCCGACCTGGCCGTCGAAACGCCCGTCGGCCATGATGCGCTCCTGGTCGGCGCAGTAGGCGGCGATGTCGTCGTAGAAGAGCAGGAACACGCGCGCGTTCTCCGGCGCCTTGGTGAGGGCGACGGTGGCCCGGGTGATGATGCCGACCTGGCCGGCACCGGCGAGGGCGGCCTCGAACAGACCGCGGTTGCGGGTGGCCGAGGCGGTGAGGGTGCGGCCGGTGCCCGTGACGATCTCGATCTCGCTGACCGTGTCGGCCTGCAGGCCGTGCTTCTGGACGGCGTTGCCGATGCCGCCGACGCTGATCGTGCCGCCGATGGAGAGGTGGAGGTAGTCGGTGAGGCACGGCGGGGTGAGGCCCTGCGCGAGGGCGGCGTTGGTGAGCTGGGCCCAGGTGACGCCGGGGTCGACGACGGCGTGGGTGGGGGTGATCGCGTGGATGGTGTCCAGTGAGCGGGCGTCGATCGCGATGCCGCCGGGGACGGCCGCCTGGCCGTAGTTGGAGTGGGACTCGTACTCGCCGTCGGTGCCGCCCTGCCCGTTCATGGCGACGGTGAGGCCGGTCTTGTTGGCGTAGTCGATGATGGCCGCGATGTCGCGGGTGGAGCGGGGCCGCAGCACGGCGCGGGGGGTGTTGTGCGTCAGACGCCCGAAGTCGTCCGAGAAGGCGGCAAGCGTGGTGGCATCGGTGGTGAGCGTGCCGTCGAGCGCCGGGACGGGGACGACGTCGGCGACCGCGTCCGTCGATGTGGTGGCCCAGGCGCGCGTGGCGGTGTTCCAACCGATGACGGCGGAGGCCGCGCCGGCGATCAGCGTCCGTCGGGACAGGCCGGGTGTGTGCATGTCGGTGGTCTCATTCCGGTGATGGTTTGTGGGTGTGCTCTTCGGTTTTGTGTGTTGGTTAGTTGTGGGTGTTGTGGGTGTTGTGGGTGGTGTTTTGGGTGGTGGTGGTTTGGTAGTTGGTGTGGTCGAAGTGGTTGGTTTGTTTGCGGTAGGTGTGGGTGTAGGTGGGCCAGATGGTGGGGTTGTTGCCGTGGGTGTCGTGGTACCAGCTGTGGCAGTTGCCGGTGTTCCAGACGGTGTTT
>NZ_JBHVPD010000107.1:0-36989 GCF_042887525.1 Kitasatospora sp. NPDC057936 | reverse complement strand
ATTGTTGGTTCTGGGGGGGTGGTTTTTGTTTATATCACCCACCCCCTGCCCTCACCCCCCGGAAACCCCCCCCCCCGCGCAAACGCCCCGGGCCGCCGACCTGGGACTTTGCCGCCGAGCGTGCACCGAGGGCCGTTGCGCCGAAAGCCCGGCGGGCGAGCTGCCGCCGGTCCATCCTGGGCTCATGACGCAGCCCCGGAACCGAACAGGTACGTGTCCACGAGTGCTCATAGTCGGGGCGGGCCTGGCCGGCACCGCCACGGCGATCCGACTGCTCCGCTTCGCCCGCAAGCCGCTGGAGATCGTCCTGCTCGAGCGGCGCTCCGACTACCGGTCCGCCGGCGTCGCCTACCACCGGGACGGCAACCCCTGGGACCACGTGTTCAACATCCAGGCGGGTCGGATGTCGGTGTTCCGGGAGGACGTCCTCGACTTCGTGCGCTGGGCCAACCGCGAAGCCGACCGCCGGGACTGGCCGACCCCCTGGGCCGGGTTCGAGTTCGTCGAGCAGGGCCCGGCGCCCCGACGGATCTTCCAGGACTACCTGATCGACCGGCTGGCCGAGGCCGGGCGTGAGGCCTGTCCCGGCGTCGTGCTCGTCGAAGCGGACGGCGAGGCGGTCGACCTGGAAGTACGCTCCACAGGCGTCGAAGTGACGGTGTGTGAGTTTTCCGCGAGCGGCCTGGAGGCCGGGCCGGTCCCGGAACCGACCGCACTGTGCGCCGACCACGTCGTCCTCGCGACCGGCCTCGAACTCAGGGATCCGCCCTTCGCCGCCGACGTGCGCGACCACGCGTCCTTCGTGAGGAACCCGTACTCCGCGGCCGGCGTCCGGAAGCTCGAAACGCTCCCGCCCGAGGCAACGGTCGCGATCGTCGGATCCGTGCTGAGCGCGTACGACTCGGCGGGCCTCCTGCTGCGCCGGGGCCACACCGGAAGGATCCACCTGATCTCCAGGACCGGGACGATGTTCCGGACGTATCCCGGCGGCCACGAGCACGAGGTGTTACAACTACCCTGCCCGAAGGCACTGTTGGAGCCGTACCGGAACCGCGAGGAGTTCCTCGCCCGGGTCCGGTCCGAGTGGGAGACGGCGCGCGAGGCGGTCCTCCGGGACCACCCCGAGGTCGACCCGACGGTGGTCGCGGAGCGGGTGGCCAAGGCGTGGGAACCGCATCTTCCCGAGGCCATCGAGCGGATCCCCTCCGCGGAACTGCGGAGCCTGCTGGACGAGTTCGGCACCTCGATGGCCGCACTCCGGGTCGGCGCGGTGGAGTACACCATGGCGATCATCGAGCGTGCGATACACCCCGCGGACGGCTCGGCGAAGCTGGTCGTCGGCAAGGTGGAGGGGATCACGCCGACGGCGTCGGGGCGGCTGGTCGTCTCGGTAGCGGCCCCGGAGGAGGAACACGCCATCGAGGCCGACCTGGTGGTCTCCAACTTCGGCAGGGAGTCGGACTACAGCAGGGTCGGCCGGCCGCTCTGGAGGAATCTCCTCCGGAGGGGGATCGCGGTACCCCATGAGCGCACCGGGCGCGGCCTGGAAGTCGACGAACACGGGACGCTGCTGAGCCCCGGCGGGGAGCCGGCCGGCCCGGTCTCTGCGGTCGGCGCACCGAGGGAGGGTGACGAGATCGTTCGAAACGGCCGGACCGGCGCGTTCACCTTCAATCTCGCCGCCATCAAGAACCAGTCGATCGCGGTCGCCGCGCGAGTGATCGAGCAACTGGAACTGGAACTGGAACCGCACGAAGACGGTTTGGCCCGGGACATGGCTCAATGCCACGGCCACGTCAGCAATTCAGAGGAAGCGGTCCCGGTCGGATTCGACGAGGCTGTAGCCCTGGAGGTGCGGAGGTTGGCCACGCGCAATCGGAGCGAGCGGGAGGTGCTCGGTTTCCGCTTGGACGCCTGTATCCGATCCATGGGCGGACTTCCGCCCCTCCCGATGGCCGCCTCCGGGCGTGACCGCCTAATGGGAGCGGTCGTCAACCGGGCCGCCGTCCAACGGCTCACCGACGTCACCGTGACGCCACGGCAGCTGCGTCGACAACTGGGGATCACGGACACCGAGGATCTGGAGGACTAGGTGAACGGGCGACGGATTCAAGGATTCCTATTGACCGGTGGCACACAGAGCGTGTTACGGGGTACCTGTAACCACACGAGAAGTCCGCTCAAGGGATCCATCCTCGTCGCCCCTTCCCTCGAAGCGGGAATATACGAAGCGATCGTGGCGGCGCGTGCGGTCGTCTGCAGTTCGGGCGGGCCGACCGGCCACATGCAGTCCATCTGCCGCGGCAGGGGCATACCCGTGCTCCGCGTCGACCAGGCGGACCTCGCCGACCTGGTCGGGGAAGTGACGCTGCACCTGGAGAGCGAGACCATCGTCATCGGGTCCGACGCGAGCGGCGCCGAGGCCCCGGCCCCGGGGGCCGGGAGCTCCCCGCTGGACCGCCTCGGCTCGGCGTGCGCGGTCATCGCGGACCTGCAGGACATCCACACGATCAACGCGTGCGGGCCGAACGCGGAGCGGGTCGAATCCTTCTTCATCCGCGAGGAGTTCCTCTGCCTGGCGGCGGGCCTGCGTCCGCTCGACTCCCTCCACGGCGGCCCCGCCGACGTCGCGGCCTACGGGCGGGCCGTCGCGGACCGGCTGTGCACCTTCGTCGAGGCGCTGCTGCCCGGCCAGCGGCTGGTCCTGAGGCTCCTCGACCTCCGCTCCGACCACGCCGCCGGCGTCACCGAGCTGGCCCCGGTCGCGGTCGAGCCGAACCCCGAGCTGGGCCTGCACGGCGCACGCTGGCTGCTGGGCTCGGCCGCCTACCGGGACGCGCTGCACTCCGTGCTCGGGTCCCTGCGCGAGCGGCTCGGCGACGACGCGGGCCGCGTGCACCTCTCGGTTCCCTTCCTCAACGACGCGAAGGAGTTCGCCCGGCTCAGGGCACATCTCGCGTTGCCCGCCGACGTGCCCGTGTCCGCGTTCGTCGAAACGCCCGCGGCGGTGCACGCCACCCGGGCGCTCTGCGCCGCGGGCGCCAGCGAGCTGTTCGTCGGCACGAAGGACCTCGTGCAGTTCTACCTGGCCGCCGACCGGACCAACCACCTGGTGGCCGGGTCCTACCAGACCCGGCACCCGGCCGTCATCGACGGAGTGCGGAGCGTGGTGGAGGCCGCGCGCGCGGCGGACACCCCGGTGAGGGTGTTCTCCCTGGGCGCGGACCTCGCCCACTACCTGGACCGCCTGCCCACCCCGGACGGCTACATGATGTGCACCGCCGAACTCCGGCAGGTGCTCCTCCAGCCACACCCCTGACCGGGCCGCCACAGCCGGGCAGCCGACCCGGATCGGCCCGGAGAACGCGAAAGCCGCAGGTCGCTGACCTGCGGCTTTAGTGCTGGAGCGGGCGACGAGAATCGAACTCGCGCTCTAAGCTTGGGAAGCTCATGTTCTACCATTAAACTACGCCCGCCTGACGAGCCGTCAGTGACCGCTCGATCGCCTTCACTGTACCCCATGCGTGACGCCGCTTGCACGGGTGGCCCGGGGACGTGGCGGAGCAGGGTGGGGCGGGGGTGGGGGGCGTACTGTTTGGGCCGCGCGAGAGTGCTCCGGCGGGTGGGGTCGGGGCGGCGAGCCATGGTGTGGAATGTCCGGAACATCCCCTAATGTGACGCTGTCCCGGGGCCCGCTCCCCGGGGCGCGACGAGTACGGGTGAGTACTGGGTTAGGGATGGGAAGGGGATCGATGGAGCAGCGCACCGTCGTTCGTTGTGCCGAGGGGCACCTGTTCAGCACCACCACGTTCCCGATGCAGAACCTCGGACCCGGCCGGCTGGGGCCCGGCCGGCTGATCCGCTGTCCGCAGTGCGGACGGCTGAGGAGTTCGGTGTTGGCCGACGTGCGGGAGCTGTCCGCTCCGCAACTGGCCCGGGCGATGCGGCTGGAGGCCGCGGAGTTCCTGGCCTGACGGCCGGCGCGAGGACGGAAGGGGCCCCGGGCGGATTCGTCCGGGGCCCCGTCGTGCACGTAACCTCGAAGCGTGCTGCTCTCTGACAAGGACATCCGGACCGAAATCGACCTGGGCCGGGTCGTCATCGACCCGTTCGACCCGACGATGATCCAGCCCTCCAGTATCGACGTGCGCCTCGACCGCTTCTTCCGCGTGTTCGAGAACCACAAGTACCCGCACATCGACCCCTCCGAGGAGCAGCCGGACCTCACCCGGCTGGTCGAGCCCGACGGCGACGAGGCGTTCATCCTGCACCCCGGCGAGTTCGTGCTGGCCTCGACGTACGAGGTCATCACCCTGCCCGAGGACGTCGCCTCCCGGCTGGAGGGCAAGTCGAGCCTCGGCCGCCTGGGCCTGCTGACGCACTCCACGGCCGGCTTCATCGACCCCGGCTTCAGCGGCCACGTCACGCTGGAGCTGTCGAACGTCGCGACGCTGCCGATCAAGCTGTACCCGGGCATGAAGATCGGGCAGCTCTGCCTGTTCCGGCTCTCCTCGCCGTCGGAGCACCCGTACGGCTCGGAGCGCTACGGCTCGCGCTACCAGGGCCAGCGCGGCCCGACGCCGTCGCGCTCCTTCATGAACTTCCACCGCACCCGGGTCTGAACCGGACGGAGTGCACGCACGGCGGGCGGCCACCCTCGGCACGAGGGTGGCCGCCCGTGGCGTTCTGGGGCCTGGTCCTCAGGCCCGCTTCGGGCGGGTGACGGCGACGAGCTCGGTGCCGTCCTCGGACAGCCGCAGCTCGGTGCGGAGCTCGGCCAGCTCGCCCAGGTGGTGCAGGTGGGTGCCGCCGCAGGAGATCTGCGCGCCGCCCTCGGGCAGCTCGCAGTGCCACTGGCGGCGGGCGGTGAGCTCGGGGCCCGGCACCTCGATGCGGACGGCGGCGTCGGCGGCGACCCAGGCGGCCAGCTGCGCGTTGACGGCCTCGGTGACGGCGGGCAGGGCGTCGGCGAGGGCGGGCAGCTCGTCGGTGGCGTCGGCCGTGAAGCCCTTCTTCTTGAGCGACTTGCCGAGCCGGTAGGTGTCCGTGCTGGCCTCGGTGTCCATCACCGAGGTGGCCATCGCGAGGCTGTCGAAGTCCGGGTGGCCGAGGGCGTCGGCGCGGCCCGGGTCCTTGCGCCAGCGCGGGGCGAGCGCGGCGTTGAGGGCGAGGGCGAGCAGGTGGCAGCCGCTGTGCGAGGCGCTGAGGGCGGCGCGGCGCTCGGCATCGACGGCGAGCACGGCCGTGCGGCCGACGAGGTCGCCCGGGTCGGCGACGACGACGTGCAGGACGAGCCAGGACCACTCCTCGTCGCCGCGCCGCACCGGGATGTCGGCGCCGACCAGCGGCGCGCCGCCGTCCGGGCCGACCGCGCCGGTCAGGCAGTCGACGACGGCCAGCTCGGCGCCGTCCACGGTGAGCGTGCCGAGGTCGGCGGGCTGGTCGGGCCAGGTGTGGTCGAGCGGGTGGAACGGCGTGGCCGCGGTGACGACGGCGTACCGGCCGTCGGCGAGCGGGTGCACCGCGAGCACCGGGGACTCGCCGGTCACCGCCCCGGCCGGGAAGCTGACGTGGGTGGTGGGGAGGGTCATGCCTGGCTCCGGTGGGTGGTCGCGGCCGACGGGGGACGGACCCCGGTTCGCGGGGCCCGTCCACCATTCTGCCGTCCGCCCTGCCGCCGTCCGGCGGTCAGCCCAGGGTCGGCAGCTTGATCAGCACCAGCAGCGCGAGCAGTTGGACGGCCGCGGCGCCCGCCGCCTTGCCCCAGGGCAGGTCGTGCACCCGGCGAACCATCGTGGTCAGCAGGAACGCGCAGAACGCCCAGGTGGCCCAGCCGACGACCTGCACGACCGCGCTGCCGGAGGGCAGCACCAGGGCGAGCAGCAGCCGGGGCGCGTCGGTCAGCCAGCCGATCAGCGCGGCCAGGCCGACCGTCGACTTCCACGGGCCGTCCCCGCCGAGCTGGCGGGCCAGCGCGTAGGTGACAGCGCCGAAGATCGCGCCGGTGACGGTGAAGCCGAGCGCGGCGGCGGCCATGCCGGTCAGCGCGACGGTGAAGGTCGAGTTGACGATGTCGTTGTGCGTCAGGCCGATGCCGAGCACCGCGAGCGCGCCGTAGAGGAGCGAGACGGTGAGGGCGGGCAGCCAGACCTGGTGGTCACGGGTGCGGTCGAAGGTCGCGGCCGGCGCGCGGACGATGCCGAGGAGCAGCTCGCGCCAGTGCGGGCGCGGCCCGGAGACGTGCGGCGACGACTGGCCGCCGGCCCGGTAGACGGCGACGTTGTCCTGGCCGTACGGCGGCTGCGGCTCCCCCTGGGGGTATCCGTAGCCCTGCTCGCCGTAGCCCTGGTCCCCGTACCCCTGGTCGCCGTAGCCCTGGTCGTAGTGGCCGGGAGCCTGCCGGCCCTGCCCCTGGTACCCCTGCGTCGGGTAGTCCTGGTACGGGGGCTGCCCCGCGTACGGGTCCCCGCCGGTCGGGAAGGACCGGGTGTTCCCGGGCCGGTCGGCGGCGTACGGGTCGTGCGGAGCGACCCCCTGGTGCGGGGCCGTGAAGTACTCCGGCCCGTCCGTCTGCCCGTGCCCCCCGGGCGCCCCCGCCGGTGGCGGAGGGGCCGACCACCCGCCGTGGGGGTCGGCGCCCTGACCGCTGTCGTATCGATTACCAGCCACGTTCCGAAGGTACCCGTCCGGCCCAGTCCGCGTACGCCCCGGACGGAGCCGGGGCCGGTTTGCAGCGAGCCTGAGACGAACGGGGCCGGAAGCGGGCGTCAGCGCTGCGCGGTGACGGTCGGACCGTGGACGGCCGCCGCGGCCGAGGCGCCGGCCGGGCAGCCGCCCGGGCCGGCCGAGGTGCGGACGGCGCCGACCGGCAGCAGCGTGCCGCAGGCGATCCGGATGCCGTTCGGCAGCTCGTTGTCGGACTCGACGATCGCGCCGTCGCCGATCACCGCGCCGTCCAGGGCCGAGCGGTCCCCGACGGTCGCGAAGGCACCCACGATGGAGTCCTTGACCAGGGTGTCCGGGCCGATGACGGCGCCGGGCAGGATGACGCTGCCCTCGACGATCGCGCCGGCCTCGACCACCGCGCCCTCGGAGACGACGGTGCCGCCGCTGAGCACCGCGCCGGGGTGGACGGTCGCGCCGGGCAGCAGCAGGGCGTCGCCGGTCGGGCCGGGGACGGCCGGGGAGTCGACCTTGCCGAGGACGAGGTCGGCCGAGCCGCGGACGAACGCGCCCGGGGTGCCGAGGTCCAGCCAGTACGAGGTGTCGACGACGCCGCGCAGCAGCGCGCCGGTGGCGAGCAGCTCGGGGAAGGTCTCGCGCTCGACGGACACCTCCCGGCCGGCCGGGATGCGGTCGATGACGGACCGGGTGAAGACGTAGCAGCCGGCGTTGATCTGGTCGGTGACGATCTGCTCGGGCGTCTCCGGCTTCTCCAGGAACTCCAGCACCCGCCCGTCCGCGTCGGTCGGCACGAGGCCGAAGGCGCGCGGGTCCTCCACCCGGGTGAGGTGCAGGGTGACGTCGGCCCCGGCGGCCACGTGGCCGTCGCGCAGGGCGGCGATGTCCACGCCGGACAGGATGTCGCCGTTGAAGACGAGGACCGGCTCGTCCGGGCCGCAGGTGAGCCCGGAGGCGGCGTTGCGGATGGCGCCGCCGGTGCCGAGCGGCTCGCGCTCGGTCAGGTAGACCAGCTCGATGCCGTACGGGGTGCCGTCCTGGAAGTGGTCCTCGAAGACCTCGGCCAGGTAGGAGGTGGCGAGCACCACGCGGGTGACTCCGGCGGCCGCGGCGCGGGCCAGCTGGTGCGCGATGAAGGGGACGCCCGCCACCGGCAGCATGGGCTTGGGGGTGTGGGTGGTCAGCGGACGCAGTCGCGTGCCCTTACCACCGACCAGCATGATCGCCTCGGTCATGGTCTGCGCTGTTCCCCTTGTGGTCTCTGCGGCCCGGCCCGGCGGGCCGCACCTCTCTTCGTCCGTATGGACCCGTCCGCCCACCGGCCGTCCGGCCGTGGTCCGGCCGTGGTCCGGGTGTCCGGAACGGGTCGACCGGCCCGCGGGCCGGTCTGGCCTACTGTATTTCCTTCCAACCGAATGCCCGTCCGGCGGCTGTGCGATTGGCATCACTCGCCCGCCGCCGGGGCCTGCGGGGCAGCGCCGCCGAGGCCCCAAAAGCCCGGCCCGGCGGAGCGCTTTCGCGGCGGCCGCCGGGCCGGGCAGTTGTAGCAGAACTGTCGAACAGGGGCCGCTACGCGTCCACCGTCGCGGGCTCCTCGGTCTCGGCCGGCGGGGTCGCCTTGACCGAGTCGAGCAGCAGCTGGGCCACGTCGACCACCTTCAGGTGCTCCTTGGCCGCGCCCTCGTTCTTCTTGCCGTTGACCGAGTCGGAGAGCATCACCAGGCAGAACGGGCAGGCGGTGGAGACGATGTCCGGGTTGAGCGACAGCGCCTCGTCCACGCGCTCGGTGTTGATCCGCTTGCCGATGCGCTCCTCCATCCACATGCGCGCACCGCCGGCGCCGCAGCAGAAGCCGCGCTCCTTGTGCCGGTGCATCTCCTGCTGGCGCAGACCCGGGACCTTGTCCATGATCTCGCGCGGCGGGCTGTAGACCTTGTTGTGGCGGCCCAGGTAGCAGGGGTCGTGGTAGGTGATCAGGCCCTCGACCGGGTTGACCGGGACGAGCTTGCCCTCGTCGATCAGGTGCTGCAGCAGCTGGGTGTGGTGGATGACCTCGAAGTGGCCGCCCAGCTGCGGGTACTCGTTGGCGATGGTGTTGAAGCAGTGCGGGCAGGTGGCGACGATCCGCTTGACCGGGGCGTCCTCCAGGGCCGCGTTCAGCGTCTCCACGTTCTGCGCGCCGAGCATCTGGAAGAGGAACTCGTTGCCCAGGCGGCGGGCGGAGTCACCGGTGCAGGACTCCTCCTTGCCGAGGATCGCGAACTTCACGCCCGCGGTGTGCAGCAGCTCGGCGAAGGCCTTGGTGGTCTTCTTGGCGCGGTCCTCCAGGGCGCCGGCGCAGCCGACCCAGTAGAGGTACTCGACCTCGGCGGGGTCGATGTCCTCGCCGATCACCGGCACCTCGATGCCGGTCTCCTTCTTGAGCTCCTTGACCCAGTCGAGGCGGGCCTTGGTGGCCATGCCCCACGGGTTGCCCTTGTTCTCCAGGTTCTTGAGCATCGTCCCGGCCTCGGTCGGGAACGAGGACTCGATCATCACCTGGTAGCGGCGCATGTCGACGATGTGGTCGATGTGCTCGATGTCCACCGGGCACTGCTCGACGCAGGCGCCGCAGGTGGTGCAGGACCACAGGACGTCCGGGTCGATGACGCCGTTCTCCTCGGCGGTGCCGATCAGCGGGCGCTCGGCCTCGGCGAGGGCACCCGCCGGGACGTCCTTGAGCTGCTCGGCGGTCGCCTTCTCGGTGCCCTCCATGTCCTTGCCGCCACCGGCGAGCAGGTACGGGGCCTTGCCGTAGACGTGCTCGCGCAGGCTCATGATGAGCAGCTTCGGCGACAGCGGCTTGCCGGTGTTCCAGGCCGGGCACTGCGACTGGCAGCGGCCGCACTCGGTGCAGGTGGAGAAGTCGAGGATGCCCTTCCAGGAGAAGTGCTCGACCTGGGAGACGCCGAAGACGGCGTCCTCGGCCGGGTCCTCGAAGTCGATCGGCTGACCGCCGGAGGTCATCGGACGGAGGGCGCCGAGCGCGGTGCCGCCGTCCTCCTCGCGCTTGAAGTAGATGTTGAAGAAGCCGAGGAAGCGGTGCCAGGCCACGCCCATCGAGGGGTTGAGGCCGATGGTGGTCGCCCAGGCGAAGGAGATGCAGATCTTCAGCATCGCGAAGAGCCAGATCAGGTTCTCCAGCGTGCCGTGCGACAGGCCGCTCAGCGCGGAGGTGATCGGGTACGAGACGAGGTGCGCCGGGCCGTACGAGTCGACGCCGTTGAGGGCGCCCTCCAGGGCGCGCAGCATCAGGATGCACAGGCCGATGCCGAGGATCGTGTACTCGACGTAGAAGGCCTGCCAGGCGATCGAGCCGGCGAAGCGGGACTTGCGTCCGGAGCGCGACGGCAGGCTCATCAGCCGGATCACCATCAGGGTCAGGATGCCCAGGGTGGTGAGGGTACCGACGAGCTCGACGAAGAGCTGCCAGATCATCCAGTGCCCGATGACCGGCAGCTCGAACTCGGCGTCGAAGAGCTGGCCCATCGCGTTGACGATGGTCAGGACCAGGCTGAAGAAGCCGACCGCGACGAACCAGTGCGCGATGCCGACGATCCCCCAGCGGTTCATCCTGGTGTGGCCGATGAACTCGACCGCGACGGTCTTCACGCGCCGGGCGGGCTTGCCGAAGCGGGTGGTGTCCGGCGCGCCGGTCAGCACCACCTTGAAGATGTGCCACGCCGCACGAAGGGCGAGCGCGGTGCCGATCACGAACGTGACCAGCGAGATGACGATCGCTGCTAGCTGCATCGGCTCCGTCTCCTGCGGCTTGCGGTTGAGCAGTCCGGGTTCTACGTCTTTACCAAGGGAGTGTACTCGTCGGTAACTTGCCGGGCCGACGGCCCGGACATTACCGCTCGTCAACAGTTCTCCAGAAGGTTCCCAAGGTATGGCGGCAGTCACGTAACTCCACCCCCGCCACCTCGGCCGGGGCGGCCGTCACTCCGACCGGGGACACCGCGGGCCCCCGCGGCGGCCCACCGAGAGGACCGGCATCAGCAAAGTTGAGTGCTGCTGACTCATAGCTGTTGACGCCGCCCGGCGGGTCATGCATCCTTGAGCCCGTAAAGCTCAACTCTTCCGTGGAGGTATCTACGATGGCACGCGCGGTCGGCATCGACCTCGGTACGACGAACTCGGTCGTCAGCGTTCTGGAGGGTGGCGAGCCCACCGTCATCACGAACGCCGAGGGCGCGCGGACCACGCCGTCCGTCGTCGCTTTCGCGAAGAACGGCGAGGTCCTGGTCGGCGAGGTGGCCAAGCGCCAGGCGGTCACCAACGTCGACCGCACCATCCGCTCGGTCAAGCGCCACATGGGCACCGGGTGGAAGATCAACCTGGACGGCAAGGACTTCAACCCCCAGCAGATCAGCGCCTTCATCCTGCAGAAGCTGAAGCGGGACGCGGAGGCCTACCTGGGCGAGACCGTCACCGACGCGGTCATCACCGTCCCGGCGTACTTCTCGGACTCCGAGCGCCAGGCCACCAAGGAGGCCGGTGAGATCGCGGGCCTCAACGTCCTGCGCATCGTCAACGAGCCGACCGCGGCCGCCCTGGCCTACGGCCTGGACAAGGACGACCAGACCATCCTGGTCTTCGACCTCGGCGGCGGCACCTTCGACGTCTCCCTGCTGGAGATCGGCGACGGGGTCGTCGAGGTGAAGGCCACCAACGGTGACAACCACCTCGGTGGCGACGACTGGGACCAGAAGGTCGTCGACCACCTGGTCAAGGTCTTCCAGTCCGGCCACGGGGTCGACCTGTCCAAGGACAAGATGGCCCTGCAGCGTCTGCGCGAGGCCGCCGAGAAGGCCAAGATCGAGCTGTCCTCGTCCTCCGAGACCTCGATCAACCTGCCCTACATCACAGCCTCCGCCGAGGGCCCGCTGCACCTGGACGAGAAGCTCACCCGCGCCCAGTTCCAGCAGCTGACCTCCGACCTGCTGGAGCGCTGCAAGATCCCGTTCCACAACGTGATCAAGGACGCCGGCATCTCGCTCGCCGAGATCGACCACGTCGTCCTCGTCGGCGGCTCGACCCGCATGCCGGCCGTCGCCGAGCTCGTCAAGGAGCTGACCGGCGGCAAGGACGCCAACAAGGGCGTCAACCCGGACGAGGTCGTCGCCATCGGCGCCTCGCTCCAGGCCGGTGTCCTCAAGGGCGAGGTCAAGGACGTCCTGCTGCTCGACGTCACCCCGCTGTCCCTCGGCATCGAGACCAAGGGCGGCATCATGACCAAGCTGATCGAGCGCAACACCACGATCCCGACCAAGCGCTCCGAGATCTTCACCACGGCCGAGGACAACCAGCCGTCCGTGCAGATCCAGGTCTACCAGGGCGAGCGCGAGATCGCCGCGTACAACAAGAAGCTCGGCATGTTCGAGCTGACCGGCCTCCCGCCGGCGCCGCGCGGCCTGCCGCAGATCGAGGTCACCTTCGACATCGACGCCAACGGCATCATGCACGTCGCCGCCAAGGACCTCGGCACCGGCAAGGAGCAGAAGATGACCGTCACCGGCGGCTCCTCGCTGCCGAAGGACGAGGTCGACCGCATGCGCCGCGAGGCCGAGCAGTACGCCGAGGACGACCACAAGCGCCGCGAGGCCGTCGAGACCCGCAACTCCGCCGAGCAGCTCGTCTACTCGACCGAGAAGTTCATCGCGGACAACACCGACAAGCTCCCGGCCGACGTCAAGACCGAGGTCGAGACCGCCATCGGCGAGCTCAAGGAGGCCCTGAAGGGCGAGGACATCGCGAAGATCCGCGAGGCCTCGGAGAAGGTCTCCACCACCGCGCAGAAGCTCGGCCAGGCCCTCTACGCCAACGCCGACGCCGCCGGTGCCGCCGCCGGGGACTCCGCCGCCCAGGGCAAGGACGACGACGTCGTCGACGCCGAGATCGTGGACGACGAGAAGCACGACAAGCCCAAGGGCGGCGCGGCATGACGGACAAGACGCAGGGCGGCAAGCCCGGCGACGACTCCGCCGCCGAGGAGGCCGTGATCAAGGCCGCCGAGGAGGCCGCCGCGGCCGGCTCCGGCGACGCGTCGGACGAGCTGGCCGCCGCCAAGCGCGAGGCCACCGAGCGCACCGCGGACCTCCAGCGCCTCCAGGCCGAGTACCAGAACTACCGCAAGCGGGTCGAGCGCGACCGGCTCACGGTCCGCGAGATCGCGGTCTCCAACATCCTGGAGTCCCTGATCCCGGTCCTGGACGACATCGGCCGCGCCCGCGAGCACGGCGAGGTCACCGGCGGCTTCAAGTCCGTCGCCGACTCCCTGGAGACGGTCGTCGCCAAGCTCGGCCTCCAGCAGTTCGGCAAGGAGGGCGAGCCCTTCGACCCGACCATGCACGAGGCGCTGATGCACAGCTACTCCTCGGACGTCACCGAGGACACCTGCGTGCAGATCCTCCAGCCCGGCTACCGGATCGGCGAGCGGATCATCCGCCCGGCGATGGTCGCGGTCGCGGAGCCCCAGCCGGGCACCCAGACCACGGCCGGGCCGGACACCGACACCGCCAAGTCCGAGAAGTCGGACAAGGCCGACGGTGGCAAGGACAGCTGACGACCTGTGACGGGCGCACGCCCGTCCCAGCAGATGAACCAGTGCGCTGCGGAGTCGTACGCCGGTCAGTACGGCGATCGGCTCCGCAGCGCACTGTCGGCAACAGGCCCGCGCGGCCGGGCTGTTGACAACGCAGTGCCGCGGGCTGTTGACAAGGCAGTGACGATGGACATCGGGAGGTGGCGCAAGCCATGAGTGGCAAGGACTTTGTCGAGAAGGACTATTACAAGGTCCTCGGCGTGCCCAAGGACGCCACCGCCACCGAGATCAAGAAGACCTACCGGAAGCTGGCGCGCGAGTTCCACCCGGACGCCAACAAGGGCGACGCCAAGGCCGAGGAGCGCTTCAAGGACATCTCCGAGGCGTACGACGTCCTGTCCGACGAGAAGCGCCGCAAGGAGTACGACGAGGCCCGCAGCCTCTTCGCCAACGGCGGCTTCCGCGCCGGCGGGCCCGGCACCGGCAACTACAGCTTCGACTTCGGCGACCTCTTCAGCGGCACCCAGGGCGGCAGCGGCGGCATCGGCGACGTCTTCGGCGGCCTCTTCAACCGCGGCGGCCGGCAGGCCCAGCCCCGGCGCGGCGCCGACGTCGAGACCGAGGTCACCCTCTCCTTCGAGGAGGCCGTCGACGGCGCGACCGTCCCGCTGCGGATGACCAGCCAGGCCCCCTGCCGCGTCTGCAACGGCACCGGCGCCAAGTCCGGCACCACCCCGCGGGTCTGCCCGACCTGCGTCGGCGCCGGCACCGTCAGCCGGGGCCAGGGCGCGTTCGCGCTCTCCGAGCCCTGCAAGGACTGCAAGGGCCGCGGCATGATCGTCGACGACCCCTGCACCGACTGCCACGGCAGCGGCCGGGCCAGCTCCGCCCGCACCATGCAGGTCCGCATCCCGGCCGGCGTCCAGGACGCCCAGCGCATCCGGCTCAAGGGCAAGGGCGCCCAGGGCGAACGCGGCGGCCAGCCCGGCGACCTCTACGTCACCGTGCACGTCGACGCCCACCCCGTCTTCGGCCGCAAGGGCGACAACCTCACCGTGACCGTCCCGGTCACCTTCCCCGAGGCGGCGCTCGGCGGCACCATCGAGGTGCCCACACTCGGCGGCCCCGCCGTGAAGCTCAAGCTGCCCCCGGGCAGTGCCAACGGCCTCACCATGCGGGCCCGCGGCAAGGGCGCCACCCGCAAGGACGGCACCCGCGGCGACCTCCTCGTCACCGTCGAGGTCGTGGTGCCGCAGCACGTCACCGGCGACGCGCTGTCCGCCCTGGAGCAGTACCGCGAGGCCACCGCCTCCGACGACCCGCGAGCCGCCCTGTTCCGGGCGGCGAAGGGAGCGTGACGACCAGATGTCCCCGATGACCCCGATGACCCCCGACGGCCCGATCGGCCCGATCGGCCCGGGCCTCGGCGAAGGCCTGCCCGGCGACGGCCGCCGCCCCCGGCGCGCCGCGGCCCCGCCCCAGTACGTGCTCACCGAGGACACCCCGGTGTACGTGATCTCGGTGGCCGCCGAACTCTCCGGCCTGCACCCGCAGACCCTGCGCCAGTACGACCGCCTCGGCCTGGTCTGCCCCGACCGCACCGCCGGCCGCGGCCGCCGCTACTCGGCCCGCGACATCCAGCAGCTGCGCGAGGTCCAGCGGCTCTCGCAGGACGAGGGCATCAACCTGGCCGGCATCAAGCGGATCATCGAGCTGGAGAACCAGGTCACCGCCCTCCAGTCGCGCATCGCCGAACTCGCGGACTCCCTGGAGGGCGCCGCCGCCGCCCTCCAGCAGCGCGAAGCCGCCGTCCACGCCTCCTACCGCCGCGACCTCGTCCCGTACCAGCCCCCGACCCCCCAGTCGAGCGCCCTGGTCGTCTGGCGCCCGAAGCGCTGACTCGGCTGAACACCCAGCCCGGCCGCCGGTTCCCTCCTGTTCGGGGGGTGCCGGCGGCTTACTTGTGGTGAGAGGGTGCCAATCGAAGCGTCACTCCGCAATGGTGGAACAATGCCCGGTTCCGGATCCCGCGCCGGGATCTAGGATCACCGATGGGGCTCGAGTGCAGCCATAGGGCAGGTTCGGTCGTCAAGAAGGAGTCGTGAATGAACGGGAGGAACGACGCCATTCCGGGTGTCGGTGCACCGGGCACTCTCTCCACCGGAGCGCACGACCTCTACCTCGCGGCAATCCGGGCGCACGGTCGGATAGCCCGCAGTGAAATCGAGGAGCACGACTACAGCCACCTCAGCGAGCTGTTGGACATCGGTCTCCTCACTCCCGACATGGATGATCCGCAGATTCTGGTCGCGGTCGATCCACAACAGCTCGCCACCGGGCTGAGCGCCCTCTGGCAACGCCAGGCACTCGCGCTGCTGTCCCGCGCGATAGCCGTCCCCGGCGACCTTCAGGGTCTCGCGGACGCGTTTCACCGTCCGGAACCGTCCGGCGGAATTATCGAGTACGTCCGCGGCAAGGCACTGATCAGCCAACGGATCAACCACGCCGTGACCACTGCGAAAGAGGAGATACTCGCGGCCCAGCCTGGCGGCCCGCGGCCGCCGGACGTTCTGTCCCGCGTGCTCGACGACGACCTGGCCGACCTCGAACGCGGTATTGCGGTGCGGACCATCTACCATCCGAGCACCAGGTACCACGCCCCCACCCGGGACTACGTCGCGAAGATCACCGAGGCCGGCGGGCGGTTCCGCACCCTCGACGAGCCGTACACCAGGCTGATCATCGTGGACCGGCAGCTGGCCGTCATCCCGGTCGCGGAGGATCTCAATCTGGCGGCCTTCATCCACGACCCCGCCGTCATCCACTTCCTCGTCCACGAGGTGTTCGAGCGCAACTGGAACCGCGGACTGGACTTCACCGGTGGACGAACCGTGCCGCAACAGGTCGTGTCACGGATGCGCCAGACCATCATCGACCTCCTGCTCGAAGGCACGAACCACAGAGTCATCGCCCGCCGCCTCGGCATCAGCGAACGCACCCTCGCCCGCCATCTGGCCGAGATGCGGGAGGACTACAACGTCGAATCGCTGTTCCAACTCGGTTGGGCGCTGGCGCGTTCGTCACAAGAGACCGACGAATCGCCATGCCTCCCCGCCGCTTCCGGCAGCGCATAACGATTCGTCAGTCTCATTCTGTCATGTCCACTGGTGCTCGCCGTCCAAAGCGGTACCCGACGCCTGATTCGAAGTCGCACTAACATCGACCCCAAGCCCGACATGATTGACATGGGCAGATCCATCGGCATCATGACCGGTGACAAGCAGTCCGAAGCCCAGCACGGTAAGGACGCCCGCAGATATCGCTACCGCAGCCGTCTTGGCGACCTGACGCAGACGAGACACGCGCACACCCCAATCCTCTTCAGTGGCCTGTCAGTCGAATGAACAGGCGGCAGACAATCAAACGCTCAGATCGTGCCACACGCCCTATCTGACTGTCACCGTCGCGCCCAGGCGGAAGAGGGTGTCATCTCTCTGCCATGCAGACGGATGCCACCGTGCATCGGTGGACTGCCGACCCTGCTCGATGGACGATCAACTGACGTCCTCACGCCACGCTGCCAAGATCCTCCCTCTCGGCAGTCGCGCCAGGACAAGCGTCGAAATAGTGATAAACCCGTCCGATTTCCCCCCGTTCCAATCTCCAAGCCAAGCGTCGGCGGCGAGCAACCGAGTGCCAATGCCTTCCCCCGGAGTCGACATGACCGAGCCCTACCTGCGTCACCACGACAGCCAGGCCACCGAAGGCCGGCGTGCACGTGTGTTTCTGGCCGCACCGCTGATGCGGCTGACCGGGCCCGCGGACAGCGTGGTGACGCTCGCCAGCCGGACGCGGCTGACCACGCTGCGCACCACGCTCCTCCGCAGCGGGGCCGCCGTGTACAGCGCGCACCACAGCGACGCCTGGACCGTCGCCGGGCGGGCGCCGGAGCCGCGGGTTCCGTCGGACTTCCGGGCGCTGCAGTCGGCGGACCTGGTGTTCGCCTACGTCGGCGCCCCGCTGTCGGCCGGGGTGAGCCTGGAGCTGGGCTGGGCCTCCGCGCTGCGCAAGCCGATCGTCCTCCTCGTCGACGAGGCCATCACGCACAACCCGCTGATCGCCACCATCGAGCAGGTCGCCCCCGTCCTGCCGCTGGTCTTCGACGACACCTGGTCGCAGGAGGCGCTCAACCACACCGTGGAGACGGCGCTCGACTGGGCCGGCATGGCGCTGTCGCTGCGCGAGGGCTTCTGGACCGCCCCCGGCGAGCAATTCAACGTCCCCCGTCAGCAGCCCCCCGTGGCCGGCCGGGCCGGCTTCTGGCCGTCGGGCGCCGCCACCGGCTGACCCGCGGTCATCCACCGGACTCCCCCGTCCGGGATCCCCGCATCTGCCGGCCCAGCTGGAACAGCGTCTCCGCGTCGTACAGCTCACGCAGCCGGGCGATGTGACCGGCCACGGTCCGCTCGCTCGACCCCATGCGGCCCGCGATCGCCCGCTGCGTGAGCCCCTGCGCCAGCAGGCGGCCGCCGTCCCGCGGGATCGCGCGGTAGAGCGCGCGGGCGGACTCGTCCGGGAGGGCTTCGGACAGGGTCGGGTCACCCATCGGCGTCGCCCTTCAGTTGCCAGCCGAGTTGGAAGAGGGTCCGGGCGCCGTAGCGCTCGCGCAGGCGGGCGAGGTGGCCGGCGACGGTGCGTTCGCTGAGGCCGAGGCGGGTGGCGACGGCGCGCTGGGTGAGGCCCTTGCTCAGCAGCGTGGTGACCCGGTCGGCGGTGCGGCCGGGGGCGGCGCTCGACCAGTCGGTGACGTCGGCCCTGGCCCAGTCGCGTTCGAAGACGGCGACCAGGGCGGCGACGGCGGCGGGCTCGGTGATGAAGGCCGCGACGTCGTGGCCGGGGTGGACGGAGACGACGGCGGTCCGCCGGTCGACGACGAGCATCCGCTGGAACGGCTCGTTCAGGATCCGGACCAGCGAGCCGTGCCGGGTCACCTCCTTCGCGTAGGCGATCACGTGGGGCTGCCGGCGGGCGACGGGCTGGTAGAGCGTCCGGATCCGGCGGCCGCTGGTCAGCAGCGCGACGTCCTGGTGGAGCGCGAGTTCGAGGGTGACCGGCTGCCGGGTGCCGGGCTGGGCGGTGAGCACTTCCTCGCCGCACTCGGACAGGACCCGGGAGAGCCGCAGGCGGATGGCGTCCTGGCCCTCGACGTACGCGGCCTCGCCCGTGGGGGAGGCCGCCCGGGGTGCGGCGTCGTAGGCGTGGGAGAGCGGGCCGAGGGCGGCCGGGAGCCGTTCGGCGTGGACGAGCAACCGGGTGGCACGGGTGCGCAGTTCGGTGCCGAGGCGGTCGCCGACGGAGCGCGGGTCGACGGCCGTGTAGCCGGTGGCCGTCGGGGCGAGCAGGCCGCGGGCGACGAGGACCGCGAGGGTGGGGCGGTCCGCGGGGGCGAGGTCGTCGGGGCGCAGGTGTCCGCCGTGGCGGACCGCGGTGAGGTAGAGCGCCCGCTCGGCGGCTGTCGGCTCATCCGCCCACCTCTCCCCCGGCCTTGGCGGCCGGGAGGTACCCCCACCGCTCGGCAGGGGCGTTCGCCCATGCGCATCCTTTGAAACGTGAGCTCGCTGAGCTCGCTCATCGGTCATCGCGGGAGCCTCGCATCAGCCAGCCGAGCTGGAAGAGGGTCTGGGCGCCGTAGCGGTCGCGCAGGCGGGAGATGTGGGCGGCGACGGTGCGTTCGCTGAGGCCGAGGCGGGTGGCGACGGCGCGCTGGGTGAGGCCGCGGGCGAGCAGGCGGCCGACCCGGTCGGGGGTGCTGCGGGCGGGGCCGTGGCCGAGGGCTGCGGCGGCCTCGGTGGTGTCGGCGCGGGCCCAGTCCCGCTCGAACGCGCCGACCAGGAAGGTGATGGCGGCGGGGTCGGTGATGAAGGCGGCGGTGCTGTTGTCCTCGCTGGCGGAGATCACGGCGACGGTGCGGTCGAAGACGATGAGCCGCTGGAAGGGCTCGTCGAGGACGCGGATGAGCGAGCCGTGCCGGGTGACCTCGTCGGCGTAGGCGAGGGCGGACTGGTCGGCGAACGCGACCGGCTGGTAGATCGTGCGCAGCGAGCAGCCGCGCTGCAGGAGTTGGACGTCCTGGAGCCGGGCGACCTGGAGCGTGTCGGCGGGCCGGTGGCCGGGCTGGGCGGTGAGGACCTCGGCGCGGCAGTCGGAGACGAGCTGGGAGATCCGCTGGCGGATGTGGACGTGGCCCTCGACGTAGACGGCGCCGCCGGCCCGGCCGGGCGGGCGGGGCATCGCGTCGTAGGCGCGGGTGAGGCCGTCGAGGGCGCCGGGCAGGTTCTCGGCGCGGACCAGGAGCCGGGTGGCCTCGCTGCGCAGTTCGGCGCCGAGGCGGTCGGTGACGGAGCGCGGGCTGACGGCGGTGTAGCAGGCGTCCATCGCGTTGGGCATCAACAGGCCGATGTCGACGAGCTGTTGAATGGCGGCGTGGTCGGTCTCGTGGACGCCGGTGAACGGGATCCGGCCGCCTTCGGCGAGGATCGAGAGGTAGAGCCGGCGGGCCGCGTCGTCGGGCTCGCCCGCTCCGGTGAGGCCCCCGGTGCCCGCGAAGCCCTCGTCGGCCGCGAAGCCCTCGCCGCCGGTGAAGCCACCCGCGTACTGGCCGTGGTCCGGTGCGACCGCCGGTTCCGCCGTCACGTCGAACTCTCCCTGCCGGACGCCTTTCGGACGGGCCCGCCCCCGTGTCCCGCGTCCCCGTCGTTTCCGTCGTCTCCGGCCGCGAGGGCCCGGCGGTCACGGTACCGGGCGGCGGGCGGACCCCTGGGCCCGGGTGCCGTCGCACACCGGACGCCCAGGGGCCGCCTTGCCACGCCATGCCAAGGCGCTTCCGGCGAGGCGGAGCAGCAACGCCTCGCCGGCTCCGGTTCCGGGGGCCATCACCACACATGGCGTCCCGGCCGGCGCTCTTCCCCCCGTTGTGCGGGGACGTGATGTCCCGCATCCACTTTTGAAGAGCAAGTCGCCACCATCGGGCCGCGGTTGCCCGGACGACTTGGCGTGACTCCACCATCACAGCGTGACGCCCGGCGGACAAGTGTCACCCGAGTGCAGGTTCTCGCAATTGCAGCTATCCGCACGGCGGGCCGGTTCCCGCGGCCGGAGCGGTGGGCCGGATTCCGGTGAACGCCAAGGCCAGTCGGGTGCCCGGTGGAGGCCCGGGACCGGCCCGATTGGCGGTGGACGGTCAGGCCCCGGGTGCGCATTCCTGCACCTGGACGGTTCCCGCAGCACACGACCGAAGCCCCGGCTTCCGGAACCGGAAGCCGGGGCACGGCTCGTCCGTCTCCCGGACGGCCGTCGCTCAGCGCGCCAGCAGCCGTCCGCGCGCCAGGCCGGCCACCGTGCCGCTCGCGGCGGCCGCCCAGGCGACGGCCAGCAGCGCGTACAGCCCGACCGCCAGCCCGGTGAACCCGCCGAACCCGGTGTGGCGGGCGAGCGCCGAGACGCCGGTGACGCAGGTGCCGACGGGGAAGGTGAACGCCCACCAGGTCATCGCGAACGGCATGCCGGCCCGCCGGGCGCGCAGGTTGGCGGTGAGTGCGACGGCCAGCCAGAGCATCGCGACGCCGATCACGGCCACGCCGTACAGCTCGGCGAGGGCGGCCATGGCGGGCGCCAGCTCGGGGAGCACCGGGCGGGCGGCGTCGGCGAGTTGGTGGACGGCGGTGACGGACTGGCCGAGCGGCCCGAGCACCAGGAACAGCGCGGGAGTGAGCACGAGGGTCGGCACCTTGCTGTGGTAGAGCCCGGTGAACACCACCGGCAGCAGCACCAGGGTGGCCAGCAGTCCGATGCCGAACAGGGCCCAGCAGCCGTACAGCATGGCCTGCTGCGAGGAGCCGGACGGCAGGTGCGGGACGAGTGCGGGGCCGGTGGCCGAGGCGACCAGGGGGGCGACGACGGGCAGCAGCCAGGTCGGGTTGGCCTCCAGGGCGGAGAGCCGGTGCCGGGTGATCATCAGGTAGGGGATGCCGCCGGCGACGGCGAGCGCGTAAACGGTGCCGGCGCTCCACAGCACGGCGTCGATCGCCACGGCGGGCCCGGTGCCGATCACCTTCGAGCCGAGCAGCAGCGTGCCGAGGCCGACCGCCAGCAGGGCCATCGGCGGGCAGCCGTAGAAGACGGCGGTGGCCGGGTTGTCCAGCAGCTGGGTGCGGGCGGCCTCCCGGTGCCGGGTGAGGTGCACCAGCCGCGCGCCGCCGAGCACCAGCAGGGCGGCCAGGCCGAGCGCCCACATCACCTCGCCGAAGGCGACCAGCCCGGGCGGCCGGACCGGCAGGACGGCCGCGCCGTTGCCGAGGATCGCGGTGCCCATGACGGCGGCGTACCAGTTGGGGCCGAGCTGGGCGAGGTCGAACCGGGGGCGGGCGACGGAGGGACGGGTGAGCGGGCGGACATCGGCCAAGGTGGACATGGGACCACCGTCCCTCCGCGCGGCCCCGGCCGGTAGCGCCCGCCGCTCTATGAGGACATAGCCTGAACCTATGGCCCTCTCTCCGCACGTCCCCGAACTCGGCGCCCTGGAGCTGCTGCTCGCGGTGGCCCGGCTGGGCAGCGTCGGCCGGGCGGCGGCCGAGCTGGGCGTCAGCCAGCCGACCGCGAGCGCCCGGATCAAGGGCATGGAGCGGCAGGTCGGCGTCCCGCTGCTGGAGCGCTCCCCCCGGGGCAGCCGGCCGACCGAGGCGGGCCGGCTGGTGGTCGAGTGGGCCCGGCACGTGGTGGAGGCGGCGCAGGCGCTGGACGCCGGGATCGACGCGCTGCGCGGGCGGCGGGACGCCAAGCTGACGGTGGTCGCCAGCCTGACCGTCGCCGAGTACCTGATGCCGGGCTGGCTGCTGGCGCTCGCCGAGGCCAGTCCGGGCACGGCCGTGACGCTGCGGACGGCGAACTCGGCGGAGGTCGCCGGGCGGGTGCTGGGCGGCGAGGCGGACCTCGGGTTCGTCGAGGGCCCGTCCACCCCGTCCGGGCTGGACGGCGCCGTGGTGGCCGTGGACCGGCTGGTGGTCGTGGTGGCGCCCGGCCACCCGTGGTCGCGTCGCCGGACGCCGCTGACCGGGCCCGAGCTGGCCGGGACACCGCTGGTGCTGCGCGAGCCGGGGTCGGGCACCCGGGAGGTGCTGGAGGCGGCGCTGGCGCCGTACGGGGGCGCGGCGCGGCCCCGGCTGGAGCTGGCCTCGTCGACGGCGCTGAAGGCGGCGGCGATGACCGGCGCCGGGCCGGTGTGCCTGAGCGAGCTGGTGGTGACGGAGGAACTGGCGACCCGGCGGCTGGTCGAGGTGCCGCTGGCGGCGGGGCTCGACCTGCGGCGCCCGCTGCGCGCGGTGTGGCCGGCCGGGCAGCGGCCGGGCGGGCCGGCCCGGGAGCTGCTGGTGCTGACCCGGCAGGGCTCCGGGCACCGGCCGGCTTCCCCGCCCCATGGAAGAGCCCAAACCTGAGCGGAATAGACTCAACTTAGTGCATGCTGTTGATGGCAGCAGTGAAGGACGACGAGGGAGGATCCCCCAGCAGTGGACGCCAGCAAGTTCACCACCAAGACGCAGGACGCCCTGTCCGCCGCGATCCGGCAGGCCGGTGCGGTCGGGAACCCGGACGTCAAGCCGGTGCACATCCTGATCGCCCTGCTGGAGCAGTCCGAGGGCATCGCCGGGCCGCTGCTGGAGGCGGTCGGCGCCGACGCCGCGCGGGTCGACGCCGAGGCCCGTCGCCAGCTCGCCGCCCTCCCCAGCGCGAGCGGTTCGACGGTCGCCGCCCCGCAGCTCGCCCGGGACACCATCGCGGTGCTCACCGAGGCCGGCAAGCGCGCCGACGACCTCGACGACCAGTACGTCTCCACCGAGCACCTGATGGTCGGCCTGGCCGCCGAGGGCGGGCCGGTCGCCGAGCTGCTGGTGCGCCAGGGCGCGACGCCCAAGGCGCTGCTGGCCGCGTTCAAGGACGTGCGCGGCAGCGGCCGGGTCACCTCGCCGGACCCCGAGGGCACCTACAAGGCGCTTGAGAAGTACGGCACCGACCTCACCCAGGCCGCCCGGGACGGCAAGCTCGACCCGGTGATCGGCCGCGACCAGGAGATCCGCCGGGTCGTCCAGGTGCTCTCCCGCCGCACCAAGAACAACCCGGTGCTGATCGGCGAGCCCGGCGTCGGCAAGACGGCCGTGGTCGAGGGCCTGGCCCAGCGCATCGTCGCCGGCGACGTGCCGGAGTCGCTGCGCGGCAAGCGGCTGGTCGCGCTGGACCTCAGCGCGATGGTCGCGGGCGCCAAGTACCGCGGCGAGTTCGAGGAGCGGCTCAAGGCCGTCCTCAACGACATCAAGCAGAGCGACGGCCGGGTCGTCACGTTCATCGACGAGCTGCACACCATGGTCGGCGCGGGCGCCGGCGGCGACTCCGCGATGGACGCCGGCAACATGCTCAAGCCGATGCTGGCCCGCGGCGAGCTGCGGATGGTCGGCGCCACCACGCTGGACGAGTACCGCGAGCGGATCGAGAAGGACCCGGCGCTGGAGCGCCGCTTCCAGCAGGTGCTGGTCGGCGAGCCCAGCGTGGAGGACTCGATCGCCATCCTGCGCGGCCTCAAGGGCCGGTACGAGGCGCACCACAAGGTGCAGATCGCGGACGCGGCCCTGGTCGCCGCGGCCACCCTGTCCAACCGCTACATCACCTCCCGCTTCCTGCCCGACAAGGCGATCGACCTGGTCGACGAGGCGGCCTCGCGGCTGCGGATGGAGATCGACTCCTCCCCCGTCGAGATCGACGAACTCCAGCGCTCCGTCGACCGGTTGCGCATGGAGGAGCTCGCGCTGGAGAAGGAGTCCGACCCGGCCTCGGTCGACCGCCTCGCCCGGCTGCGCCGCGATCTCGCCGACCGGAACGAGCAGTTGAGCGTACTGACGGCGCGCTGGGAGCAGGAGAAGAAGAGCCTCAACCGGGTCGGCGAGCTCAAGGAGCGCCTGGACGACCTGCAGGGCGCCCTCGAACGGGCCCAGCGCGACGGCGACTTCGAGCGCGCGTCGAAGCTGATGTACGCCGAGATCCCGGCCGCCGAGAAGGAGCTCACCGACGCCCAGGAGCGCGCCGCGGACCAGGACACGTCGACCTCGATGGTCAAGGAGGAGGTCGGCCCGGACGACGTCGCCGACGTCGTCGCCTCCTGGACGGGCATCCCGGCCGGCCGCCTGCTGGAGGGCGAGAGCGCCAAACTCCTGCGCATGGAGGAGGAGTTGGGCAAGCGCCTGATCGGCCAGGCGGAGGCCGTGCAGGCCGTGTCGGACGCGGTGCGCCGCACCCGCTCCGGCATCGCCGACCCGGACCGCCCGACCGGATCCTTCCTGTTCCTCGGCCCCACCGGCGTCGGCAAGACCGAACTCGCCAAGGCCCTGGCCGACTTCCTCTTCGACGACGAGCGGGCGATGGTCCGCATCGACATGAGCGAGTACGGCGAGAAGCACTCCGTCTCCCGCCTGGTCGGCGCCCCGCCCGGGTACGTCGGGTACGAGGAGGGCGGCCAGCTCACCGAGGCGGTCCGCCGCCGCCCGTACAGCGTCGTGCTGCTGGACGAGGTGGAGAAGGCCCACCCCGAGGTCTTCGACGTGCTGCTCCAGGTGCTGGACGACGGCCGGCTCACCGACGGCCAGGGCCGCACGGTGGACTTCCGCAACGCGATCCTGATCCTCACCTCCAACCTGGGCAGCCAGTTCCTGGTGGACCCGGCCACCCCGGAGGACCGCAAGAAGCAGCTGGTGCTGGACTCCGTCCGGGCCGCGTTCAAGCCGGAGTTCCTCAACCGGCTGGACGACATCGTGGTCTTCGAGCCGCTGGGCACCACCGAGCTCAGCCGGATCGTCGACCTCCAGGTGGCCCGCCTCGGCGAGCGGCTGCGCGAGCGGCGGCTCACCCTGGACGTGTCCGCCGCTGCACGCGACTGGCTGGCGCTCACCGGGTACGACCCGGCGTACGGCGCCCGCCCGCTGCGCAGGCTGGTGCAGTCCGCGATCGGCGACCAGCTGGCGCGGGCGATCCTCTCCGGCCAGGTGCACGACGGCGACACCGTCCTCGTCGAGCGCGACGAGGACCACGACCGGCTCACCGTCCGCGCTCGCGGGCCGCTGGAGAAGTAGTCGGAGGCCTCGCCCGGACCGCCGCACGGGCCGCCGCTCCCCCGGGGCGGCGGCCCGTCCGCACGTCGGAGAACGCCGTGCTCGGAGCCCGGAACACCACCCGGTACGAAGATCGACGGACGGCCGGGTACCCCTGTGAGGCGCGCCCGGGATGAGGCAGGATGGAAGGTGGAAAGGGCGGCCTCTCTTGCCGGCCACCACGTGCACCGAGGAAGAGGACCCCATGAGCATCGACCCGTCGTCCATCCCGTCGTTCGGCGTCCCCCAGGGCGGACAGCCCGGCGGCCAGGGACGACCGGCCGGCCCGCCGCCGATCGTCGTCCCGGACCAGGCCCTGGTCACCCAGCTGCTGGACCAGATGCAGCTCAAGCACGTCGTGGACGAGGAGGGCGACCTCACCGCTCCCTGGGAGGGCTTCCGCGTCTACTACATGTTCCGCGGCGAGCAGAAGGAGCTCTTCGCGGTTCGCGCGTTCTACGACCGCGCGTACCCGCTGGAGAAGAAGGGCGAGATCCTCGACCTGATCGACGAGTGGAACCGCGAGACCCTCTGGCCGAAGGTCTACACCCACACCCACGAGGACGGCGTGGTCCGCCTGATCGGCGAGGCCCAGATGATCGTCGGCACCGGCGTCAACCTGGACTACTTCGTCACCACCACCGCCAACTGGACCCAGGCCTCGGTCGGCTTCGAGCAGTGGATCGTCGAGCGCCTCGGCCTGCAGGACGAGATCGAGGGCGACGAGGGCCAGGGCGAGGCCCCCGAGGGCACCGACGAGGCCTGATCCCCTCCCCCGCGCACCAAGGACGGCCCGCCACCGCACCACCGGTGGCGGGCCGTCCTTGTCCCGGGCCCCCGGCTGCCCCAGGATGGGGCCGACGACGACGTGGGAGGACCGTGATGGGTACGAGGCCGCTGCTGAACCGCAGGCTGGCGGGCATGGGGACGACGATCTTCGCCGAGATGTCCGCCCTCGCCACCGCCACCGGCTCGATCAACCTCGGGCAGGGGTTCCCGGACACCGACGGGCCCCGCGAGATCGCCCGGGCCGCCGCGGACGCCGTGCTGACCGGCAAGGGCAACCAGTACCCGCCCGGCCCCGGCATCCCGGAGCTGCGAACCGCGATCGCCGAGCACCAGCAGCGCTTCTACGGCCTCGCCTACGACCCGGACACCGAGGTGCTCGTCACCGCCGGCGCCACCGAGGCCATCGCCGCCGCCCTGCTCGCGCTGCTGGAGCCCGGCGACGAGGTGATCGCGTTCGAGCCGTTCTACGACTCGTACGCCGCCTGCATCGCCATGGCCGGCGCCACGCGCGTGCCGCTCACCCTGCGGGCGCCCGCGTTCCGCCCCGACCTGGACGAACTGCGCGCCCTGATCACCCCGCGCACCCGCCTCCTGCTCCTCAACACCCCGCACAACCCCACCGGCACCGTCCTCACCGCCGACGAGCTCGCGACGATCGCCGCCCTCGCCGTCGAGCACGACCTCCTGGTGATCACCGACGAGGTCTACGAGCACCTCGTCTTCGGCGCCACCCACCACCCCATCGCCGCCCTGCCCGGCATGCGCGAGCGCACCGTCGGCATCTCCTCGGCCGGCAAGACCTTCTCCTTCACGGGCTGGAAGGTCGGCTGGGTCACGGCGGCCCCGGCCCTCGTGTCCGCCGTCCGCACCGCCAAGCAGTACCTGACCTACGTCAGCGCCGGCCCCTTCCAGTACGCCGTCGCCGAGGCGCTCGGCCTCCCCGACGAGTACTTCGACACCTTCCGGGCCGACCTGCTGCGCAAGCGCGACCTGCTCGCCGAGGGGCTCTCGGCGGCCGGCTTCCGCGTCTTCAGCCCCGAAGGCACGTACTTCATCACCACCGACATCACGCCGCTCGGCGAGAAGGACGGCATCGAGTTCTGCCGGGCCCTGCCCGAACGCTGCGGCGTCGTCGCGATCCCCAACGCCGTGTTCTACGACAACACGGACGCCGGCCGCAGCCTGGTCCGCTTCACCTTCTGCAAGCGGGACGACGTGCTCACCGAGGCCGTCGCGCGGCTCCAGCGGCTCTGACCTCCCGTCGACAGGCACTCGGGAGGCAGGAGACCGCGCGGGAGAGAGCTGATGATTCGTCAACTCGCCTTCCATATAAGCCTCGTTGATATCAGCTGATGCCCGTGGGGCAACCTCCCCCGCCTCCCGGGCACGCCCCGCCGCCCGCCGGATCCACCACCCGGCGGGCGGTGGCGCATTCGGGCGCGCGGACCGCGCACAACCCGCGCGCACGGCGCACAACCCGGAGCATGGGGCGCACGCTGTGCAAACTCGCACACCGGGTCGATCAGAGCCGGGAAGCAGGTGTGCTCGAAACGGTGAATGCTTGACAAAGTTGGGTAAATCACCGACGGACCCGGCGTATTCATGCTTCTCTGCTGCTGAATCTCCAGCCGGAATCCTTCCTTCCACGGTCGGCCGCGCCCAGCGCCGCACAGCCACGAACAGCCTCGCCAATCGCCTAGGCCTAGTCGCTGCTGCTTCGGCGGGCGCGCACGGAGCTGAAACGCGGAGCCGAGCATGCTCACCACACTGCAGACCTCCTACACGGACACCCGCGCCGGTGACCTGGCGTGGTGCCTGGGCGGCGACCCGCTGCCCGCTCTCGCGGTCCGCGACCTGAGACTCGACGGCAACGGCCGCCCCGGCACGACCGGCACCCTCCAGCTGCGGCTGCTCGGCGCCTCCCACCAGGTGGTCATCGCGGCCGGCCCGGGCGAGTGCCTGGAGACCGTCGCCTGCCTGCCCGGCCGCCGCACCCCGCTGCCCGCCCGGGTGGCCAAACAGGTGGGCGGCTGGGAGTACGAGTTCGCCGCCCGGATCGAGGTCCTCCCGCCGCACGACTTCGCGGCCCGCGCCCAGGAGCTCCTCGCCCTCGTCGAGGGCCACCCCCGCGGCCTGGCCGGGATCTTCCCCGGCGACCCGAGCGCCTTCACCGCACTGGTCACCCAGGGCGGCGCGGACCGGCTGCTCTGGCGCACCTGGCACGCCTATCCGCAGGAGGGGCAGCTGGTCTGCACCCGCTCCTCGCTCGTGCTCGCGCAGCCGTGAACCACACCGGCCCGGTGGGCGGCGACGAACCCGCCATAGCCCTTGAATCGCACGCAGGAACGATTCGTCAACCGGGTGTCCCGCACTGTCCGTCGGATGGGTGCAGCTATCCGTCCCGCACGTCCCCTAGCGTTTGTTCGTGATCAATCATCCAGCCGGTCCGCCCACGCACCCGGGCGTCGACCTCGACGACGACAGCCCACCCCGGCCCGGGCGGAACCTCACCCCGCTGCCCGCCCGCCGCCGGTCCCGGCTGCGCTCCCGCCCCCGGCTGGCCCGCCTCACCGTCCTGCTGGCCGCGTTCGTCTGCGCGGCCTGCGGACTCGTCTACGAACTCGAACTCGTCGCGCTCGGCGACTACCTGCTCGGCGACACCGTCACCCAGACCTCCGTCGTGCTCTCCGTCATGGTCTTCGCGATGGGACTCGGCTCACTGCTCGCCAAGCGCCTCACCCGCCGCCCCGCCACCGCCTTCGCCCTCGTCGAGTGCGCCCTCGCCCTCACCGGCGGCCTCTCCGTCCTCGCCCTCTACTCCTGCTGGGCCTGGATCGGCCGCTACCAGGCCGCCATGGTCGGCCTCACCTGCCTGATCGGCGTCCTCATCGGCGCCGAGATCCCGCTCCTGATGACCCTCATCCAGCGGATCCGCCGCGAGGACGCCGGCCGGGCCGCGGCCGACCTCTTCGCCGCCGACTACGTGGGCGCGCTCATCGGCGGCCTCGCCTTCCCGTTCCTCATCCTCCCCGGCCTCGGCCCGGGCACCGGCGCCCTCGTCACCGGCGCCGTCAACGCCGTCTCCGGGGCCGCCGTCGTGCTCTGGCTGTTCCGGGAGGAACCGGCCCCCCGGATACGACTGCTGCTCTGGGCCGTCGGCGGTCTCGTCCTCGCCCTCCTCGCCGGCGCGGCCGCCGGCTCCGACGCCATCGAGGACGCCGCCCGGCACGCCCTCTACGGCCCCGGGGTCCGCTACGCCACACACAGCCGCCAGCAGGAGATCGTCCTCACCGGACCCGCCGAAGGCCCCCTCCGGCTCTACCTCGACGGCCGGCTCGCCGTCTGCGGGCCCGACGAGTACCGCCGCAACGAAGCCCTCGTCCACCCCGCCATGGCCGCCGGACCGGACGCCCGGGTGCTGCTCCTCGGCGGCGGCGACGGGCTCGCCCTGCGGGAGGTCCTCCGGCACGGCGGGGTCCGCACGGTGCACGTCGTCGAACCCGACGCCACCCTCACCCGACTCGCCCGCACCGACCCCGGCCTCGCCGCCCTCGCCGGGCACTCCCTCGACGACCCCCGGGTCCGCACCACCGCCGCCGACCCGCTGGAATGGCTGCGGCGCTCCCCCGACGACCGCCCGTACGACGTCGTCGTCGCCGACCTGCCGGCCCCCGACGACGGCGGGCCGGTCAAGTTCCACTCCCAGGAGTTCTACGGCCTCGCCACCCGGCTGCTCGCCCCCGGCGGCCGCATCGCCGTCCGGGCCGGCGCCGAGGGGCGCGGGCTCTGGCAGACCGAGTCCGGGCTCAGGGCGGCCGGCCTGCGGACCGTCCCGTACGCCGTCCAGGGCAGTGCCACGGCGACCTGCCGGGCCGGAGCGGCGGAGGGCACCCAGGACTTCCTGCTCGCCTCCGACGCCGAACCGCCACTCGCCCTCGCCACCGACGCCCCACCCCCACGCGCCCTCACCACCGCCACCCTGCACACCTCGGCCACCCGCCTCACCGCCCTCCGCCCCACCCACCCCCCAGCCGCCCTCAGCCTGCTGGGCCCCCGCTGACCACGACGGAGAGCGGCCGCCGCACAGGAAGTCGGCGGGACCGACTTCCAGCGCCGCCCGGCAGCACGGGCATCCGACGCCGCCTCCGCACAAGAAGTCGGCAGGACCGACCTCCAGCGCAAGCGGCACCAGGCGCCAGGACAACCCCGCCCCCGACGAACGCGCCCCCGAAGCCACAAGTAGCCAGCAACACGGGCGCCCGAAGCCGCCGCCGCACAGGAAGTCGGCGAGGTCGACTTCCAGCGCAAGCGGCACCAGATGCCAGGACAACCCCGCCCCCGAAGCCACCGGTGCCGAGCAGGGCAGGCGCCCAAAGCCACCGCCGCACAAGAAGTCGGCGGGATCGACTTCCCGTGCAGGCCGCTCTCCCTGCGGGAGTGCGACCGGATCACGGTGCCGTGGCGGGTGAGCCGGACCACGTATGGCCGAATGGCGTGCGGGTGCGGGTGGGGGGGTGTTCGGCGGGGGTGGGGAAAACGGGTGGGCGGTAGGTGGGGACCGGGTGCGGTTGGGTCGGTAGGCTCCGTGGCATGGAGCATGAGGTTGTCGTCCCGATGGCTGCCGAGCTGGTGCGGCAGGCGCTGCAGGATCCGGCCGTGCTGGCCCGGAGTGTCCCGGGGCTGAGCACCGAGCCGACGGCCGTCGGCGGCGGGCCGGCCGAGGAGATCGCGGGCCGGCTGCGGGTGCGGATCGGCGGCTCCACCATCACGTACAAGGGCGTGCTGTCGCTGATCGAGGGCCGGGAGGGCGTGCTGACCGTGCTCGCCGAGGGCCAGGAGGCGCGCGGCAGCGGCGAGGCGACGGCCACCGTCCGGGTGAGCGTCGCGGCCGGGGCCGATGAGGGCACCGCCGTGGTCCGCTTCACCGGCGACCTGAGCGCCACCGGCCGCCTCGCCGAGTGCGACGACGAGACCCTCGCCGCCACCGGCCGCCGCCTGCTGGACCGGTTCGCCGCGGCTCTCGTCTCCCCGGACGAGGCACCGGACGAGGCACCGGAGGAAGCGAGGGAGACGGAGGAGACGGACGGGACGGAGGACGGGGGCAGCGTCCTGTTCATCGAGGAGCACCAGGACCACCCCGGCGACGACCTCGACGACGACCTCTCCGACCTGATCGCCTTCTCCGACGCCGACGCCGAGCGCTTCGGCCTCCCCACCGGCGGCGCCGACGAGCACGAGGACGCGGTGGCCGAGGAGCTGCCCGCCGAGCTGCCGTTCGAGTACGAGGAGGAGCCGGTGCTGACCGGCCCGGTGCGCCGCAGCATCGTCGGCCGCTCCGCCGAGGAGGTCGACCACGCCCCGCCGCGCGGCCGCTACGCCCCCGCCCTGCCGGCCCGCAGCGCCCGCGCCCGCGCGGCGTCCCGCTGGGGCGGCGACGCCGGCGGGATCGTGGTGCCCGGCCCGGGCGGCCGCAGCGCGGTGCCGTGGGTGATCGGCGGCGGGGTGGCCCTGCTGGGCGGCGCCGTGGTGCTGGTGCGGGCGCTGCGCCGCAAGTAGGTCCTCGGGCCGCGGGCCGACTCGCTGCTGCCCGGCGGGCGGGCGCCGCGGGTCGGGCCCTAGACTGAACGCTCATGAGCAACGACCGCGACGCCCTGCTGGCACAGATCAAGGACAAGGCCGTCGTGCACGGCAAGGTCACCCTTTCCTCCGGCAAGGAGGCCGACTACTACGTCGACCTCCGCCGGATCACGCTGGACGGCGTGGCCGCCCCGCTGGTCGGCCGGGTGATGCTGGACGCGACCTCGCACCTGGACTACGACGCCGTCGGCGGGCTGACCCTGGGCGCCGACCCGGTCGCCGCCTCGATGCTGCACGCCGCCGCCGCGCGCGGCCGGACGCTGGACGCCTTCGTGGTCCGCAAGGCGGGCAAGGCGCACGGTCTGCAGCGCCGCATCGAGGGCCCGGACGTGAAGGGCCGCCGGGTGCTGGCGGTCGAGGACACCTCCACCACCGGCGGCTCGGTGCTGACCGCCGTCGAGGCGCTGCGCGAGGCGGGCGCCGAGGTGGTCGGCGTCGCGGTGATCGTCGAGCGCGGTGGCGCCGCCGCCGTCGAGGCGCAGGGCCTGCCGTACGTGACCGCCTACACCGCGGCCGACCTGGGCCTGTAGTCCGCCCGGCAGGACCCCCGCAGCACCCCGGCAGCACCCCGAGAACGTCAGAGGGGCCCGGTCCCGTCCCACGTGTTTCACGTGGAACAAGGACCGGGCCCCTCCGCCGTTCCGCCGGCGTGCGCTCAGCCGCGCCGGTGGCGCCCGCCGGCGCTCTGCGCGGTGTCGCCGACGGCCTCCACGCCGCCGTCGGCCTTCTTCTTCTTGCGCTCCCGGAGGACCTCGATGAGGATCGGCGAGATCGAGAGCAGGACGATCAGCAGGACCGCCGGGATCAGGTACTTGTCGATCACCGGGGCGAGCGCGTCACCGAAGAAGTAGCCGATCAGCAGCATGGACTCGGTCCACAGCACGCCGCCGATGACGTTCCACAGGAAGAACGTCCGGGCGGGCATCTCCAGGGTGCCCGCGACCGGGTTGAGGAAGGTCCGGACGATCGGCATGAAGCGCGCGAGCACGACGGCCTTGCCGGGTCCGAACTTGGTGAAGTACTCCTCCGCCTTCATCACGTACTCGCGGCGGAAGATCTTCGACTCGGGCTTGTCGAACATCCTCGGTCCGACCTTCGCCCCGATCAGGTGCCCGAGCTGGGCGCCCGCGATCGCCGCGATCGGGGCTCCGGTCAGCAGGAGCGCGATCGGCAGCTTGGCGCCGTCGCCGAGCACCGACGAGGCGGCGTTCGAGGCGGCCACGCCGGCGATGATCAGCAGCGAGTCGCCCGGGAAGAAGAACCCGACCAGCAGGCCGGTCTCCGCGAAGATGATCGCGAGAAGCCCGATGGCGCCGAGGGACGAGATCAGTTGTTTGGCGTCGAGCAGGTTGACGGCCAGCTGGTTGTAGTCCACGGGCGCAGGATAGCGGTCGTACCTTGCGGGCGGTCTCCGCGTACGCCCCCCCGAGCGCCGTTCCGACTGGCGGGCTCCTGCTGACCTGCGAGCACGAGTCTGGGAAGATGACACAGGCGTCCGGTCCGCGGTCGCAAAACACCCTCGTTGTCTGCCGCGGTGGTCGCCCCGAACCTTGGTACCGGTGTGCCGGACCCGCAGAGCCGTGCATCGGCGGCCGGTACCCCGGAGTCGTCACGAAGGCGTACCCAGCGTCGGACAGCACCGTCCGTACGCCGCAACCCGACAGGAGCGGATCGCATGCCCATCGCAACTCCCGAGGTCTACAACGAGATGCTGGACCGGGCCAAGGCGGGCAAGTTCGCCTACCCGGCCATCAACGTCACCTCGTCGCAGACGCTGCACGCCGCGCTGCGCGGTTTCGCCGAGGCCGAGAGCGACGGCATCATCCAGATCTCGACCGGCGGCGCGGAGTTCCTGGGCGGCCAGCACAACAAGGACATGGTGACCGGCGCCGTCGCGCTGGCCGAGTTCGCCCACATCGTGGCCGCCAAGTACGACATCACCGTCGCGCTGCACACCGACCACTGCCCGAAGGACAAGCTGGACGGCTACGTCCGTCCGCTGCTGGCGGTCTCCGCCGAGCGCGTCGCCAAGGGCCTGAACCCGCTGTTCCAGTCGCACATGTGGGACGGCTCGGCCGAGACCCTGGCCGACAACCTGGAGATCGCCCAGGAGCTGCTCGCCCAGGCCGCCGCCGCCAAGATCATCCTTGAGGTCGAGATCACCCCGACCGGCGGCGAGGAGGACGGCGTCACCCACGAGATCAACGACGAGCTGTACACCACCGTCAACGACGCCGTGCGCACCGCCGAGGCGCTGGGCCTGGGCGAGAAGGGCCGCTACCTGCTGGCCGCCTCCTTCGGCAACGTGCACGGCGTGTACAAGCCGGGCAACGTCGTGCTGAAGCCGGAGCTGCTGCGCGAGCTGCAGGACGCGATCGGCAAGCAGTACGGCAAGACCGACCCGTTCGACTTCGTCTTCCACGGCGGCTCGGGCTCCTCCGCCGAGGAGATCGCCACCGCGCTGGAGAACGGCGTCGTGAAGATGAACCTCGACACCGACACCCAGTACGCCTTCACCCGCCCCGTCGCGGCGCACATGTTCCAGAACTACGACGGCGTGCTGAAGGTCGACGGCGAGGTCGGCAAGAAGAACACTTACGACCCGCGCACCTGGGGCAAGCTGGCCGAGGCCGGCATGGCCTCCCGCGTGCTCGAGGCCGCGCAGCAGCTGCGCTCGGCGGGCAACCGCCTGAAGTGAGCCCGGTAGCGGCGCCGGTCCCGGCGGCGCGAACGTCGGTGCCCCCGGTGGTCCGTCCACCGGGGGCACTCACGCGTTCGGAGGCTCACGCACTCACACCGGACGGGCCGGCTACTGCTTGAGCGCCTCGTACGCCTCTTCGCTGCTGTCCTTCAGGAACTGCCAGCAGCGGGCCTCCTCCTCCGTCTCCTTGATCGCGCCGGCCGCCCGGGCCAGCGCCGCCAGGCAGCGCAGGAAGCCGCGGTTGCCGCGGTGCTCCCACGGCACCGGCCCGTGGCCCTTCCAGCCGTTGCGGCGCAGCGCGTCCAGGCCGCGGTGGTAGCCGGTGCGGGCGTAGGCGTACGACTCGACGTAGCGGCCGGCCGCGAACGCGTCGTCGGCGAGCATGGCCCAGGCCAGGCAGAAGGTCGGGAAGTCGGCCGCGACCTGGGTCGGCGAGGCCGACTCCTCCGCGAGCATGCGGTAGGGCTGCTCGTCCTCGGGGAGGTGGGTCGGTTCGGGGCCGTCGAGTAGATTCCGGTGAATCGCCATGGAGTGCAGTCTGCCATCCGAGCCGCAGGGGTCAACCGCCGTCGGGTGACCGGACCGGGCGGAAAGCTGCATACCGGGTATGTGGACATTCACCCGTTCTCCATGTCAGGGTGTCGAGCGTGCCCGCAGCTCGAACCGCCTCGCGCAGGAGTGCCCGCTCCGGCCGCAGACGCCGCCCGCCGCGTCGCCGCATGGGCCCCGCGCTCCTCATCGCGCTCGTCGCCTCGGTGGCCGTCCTGTCCACGGCGGTCGTCGTGCTGATGAGCCGCCACTCCGCCGCGCCCGCGACCGGGCCGACGACGCAGGCGCGGGTCGTGCCGGCGGCCGAGCTGAGCGCCCCCGCTCCGACGGCCACCCCGACGCCCACCCCGACGCCGACGCCGACGGCCACCCCGACACCCACGCCGACTCCCACTCCCACCGCGTCCGACCCCGGCCCCGCCAAGGGGGCCGGGACGTTCACGGTCGCCCCCGCCACCGCCCAGCCGGTCGGCAAGGGCAACATCCGGCGCTACCGGGTCGAGGTCGAGGACGGCATCGGGATCGACTCGACGGCCGCCGCCACCCAGATCCACGGCATCCTCGGCGACAAGCGCGGCTGGACCAGCGACCGCAAGAACGGCTTCCAGCTGGTCGCGAGCGGCCCGTACGACTTCACCGTGAAGATCGCCTCGCCCGCCACCGTGGACCGGCTCTGCGGCGCCGCAGGCCTGGACACCCACGGCGAGGTGAACTGCGACGTCGGCAGCCAGGTGATCGTCAACGCCAAGCGCTGGAACACCGGTTCACCGCAGTTCGACGGCCCGCTGGACGAGTACCGGGCGCTGATCGTCAACCACGAGGTCGGCCACCGGATCGGCCACGGCCACGAGACCTGCCCCGGCCCCGGCAAGCCGGCGCCCGCGATGATGCAGCAGATCTACGGCCTCAAGGGCTGCGCCCCCAACGCCTGGCCGTACGCGGCGGACGGGACGTACCTGGGCGGGCCCTCGGTGCCGTGACGGGCGCGAAAGCCCGTGCACCGGAACAGGATCGGGACGGAGTAGGCGCGCGCCCGCGATGAGCGCGCCCTACCCTGCGAGCATGACCGCTGCCCAACGCCGCACGTTCACCGCCGTGTTCGCCTCCGCCGGGGTCCTGCTCGGCACCGCCGCCTGCTCGTCCTCGCCCGCGGGCGTGGCCGGTCCCGGCGCGCTCTCGTACGACACCGTCCGCGCCACCGCCCAGAAGCTGCACCAGGACCGGCAGAACACCTGCCCCTTCGGCCTCGACCTCGGCAAGGCCCTCAAGGCGGCCGGGCTCCCCGACGCGGTCGGCCCGGACACCGGCAACGGGTCCGCTGTGGACGGCGAGGTCGGTGACGGCCGCCCGCCCCAGCCCTGGCCCACGGGCGCGACCCACCCGCCGGAGATGCCGTCGATCCCGGCCACTCCCCCGAACGCCGACATCACCTGCGCGTACCGGGCGGGCGGGAGCTCGCTCGCCGTCGAGCTGTTCGCCGTCCCGAAGACCGGAGTGGCCGTCAACCTCCTGCTGCCGCGCATCCAGAGCCGGGCACGTGCCTCGGTCAGCCAGCTCCGGCAACTGGCCGACCACCAGCCGGGCCCCGGACAGACCGTGCTCGTGCCGGGGGCGGACACGGCCGCCCTCGCCCGGCTGGCCCCGAAGGGCGAGGGCGACATCGTCCTGATGCTGTCCGAGGACTCCGCGGGCGACACCCCGGACCGGACGTACACCGGTGAGGGCCTCCGCAAGGCCGCGGAGGCCCTGGCGGGGCAGCTGCGCTAGAAGGCTGATGAAGATCTTGGTGTGATCGGGGCTGCCGCTGTCAGGCGGCAGCCCCGATCTGCCAGGTGGTGCCGTTGTGGGTGAGTCCGAG
>NZ_JBHVPD010000106.1:0-37839 GCF_042887525.1 Kitasatospora sp. NPDC057936 | reverse complement strand
GGCAGTCTGAAAATCACCCGTCACGCCCCTCTCCGCGGCCACCCCCTCCGCCACCCCCTCCCGCAGCGCACCCTCTCGCCTGTGGGGGGAGGGGGGAGGGGGGGTCTGGGTGGGTGCATCGGTGCGGGGTGGTGGGCGCTCTGGGGCACGTGGGTTTTTGATGTGCCGGTTTCGTGACTGGCCCGTCCTGGGTCCGTTCCGGTTGGTGGACGGGGGGTGTCCCGGGGGTGTGGGGCGGTGCCATCGTGGGCCGGAGGCCGGTGGGCGGCGAGGACGGGGGAAGCGGGGCCGTGGGCAGACGCTTGGTGGGTGCGGCGGTGGCCGGGGTGGTCGCGTTCGGGGGTGCCGTGGCGGTGGCCGGGCCCGCGGAGGCGGTGCCGGTGGTGCGGACGGCGGCTGTGGTGTCCGGGGACCGGGCGCCCGTCCCGGCGCGTGCCTCCGTCGGGGGGCACCACGTCACCGACGTGGCGGTCACCCGTCACAAGTCCAAGCGCAGGAACCGGGGCTTCGTCTCCCGGACGGTCGGCCGGAGCTTCGGCTTCGTCTGGGTGCTGCTGTTCGTCGTCCTGCTGGTCGTGATCCTGGTCCTGGTCAGTCGCCGCGGCCGGCGCTGAGCGCCCGCAGCACGGCTTCGACCAGCTGGTCGGCGTGGTCGTGGGTGAGCGGGCCGAGGCGGAACATCCAGCGGTAGTGGAGCGGGCCGTAGAACAGTTCCACGGCGAGGTCGAGGTCCGTGTCGGGGGCGATCTGGCCGGCCTCGCGGGCGCTGCGGAAGCGTCGGCGGGTGACCTCCAGGAGGGGGTCCAGCAGGCGGGTGCGGTACTCGCCGTGCAGCGCCGGGTCGGTGACGATCTCGGCGATCAGGACGCGGGCGGTCGGGTCGAAGGCCGGGTCCGTGAGCTGGTCCGAGGACGGGCGCAGCACGGCCCGCAGGTCGGCCCGCAGGTCGCCGGTGTCGGGGAGTTCGATGCCGCCCTCGTGCTCGCTGTCGGCGAGGAACGCGTCGAAGACGACCGCGCCCTTCGACGGCCACCAGCGGTAGATGGTCTGCTTCCCGACGCCGGCCCGGGCGGCGATCGCCTCGATGGTCAGCTTGCCGTAGCCGACCTCGGCGACGAGTTCGGAGGCGGCGGCGAGCACGGCGGCGCGGGAGCGCTCGCTGCGTCGCGCGGGGTCGGGGGCGGGTCTGGCGGTCATGCCGGAAATTCTATGCGGAACGGCAAGACGAGACGTATCGTCTTGTCGTGGCGAGACGATACGTCTCGTCTCTGTCGTTGACTTCGGAGGTGTCTTCCCATGACCGCGCACATCCTCATGGCGTCCGTGCCGGCCCACGGGCACGTCAATCCCAGCCTGGCGGTGATCTCCGGGCTGGTCGCCCGGGGGCACCGGGTCAGCTACGTCAACGATCCGTCGTTCCGCGAGGTCGTCGAGTCGACGGGTGCGCGGTTCGTCCCGTATCCGACGAAGCTGCCGCTCGCCGATGATCCGGAGGGGTGGGTGGAGGACCCGGTGGCGATCCAGGAGCTGTTTCTCGACGACGCCCTCGCGATGCACGCGGTTCTGCTGGACGTCTTCGCGGACGACGTGCCCGACCTGGTGCTCTGCGACATCGCGGGCTTCGCCGGGCGCGCGTTCGGCGAGCGGCTGGGCGTGCCGGTGGTGCAGCTGTCGCCCTCGATGGTCGGCTGGGAGGGCTTCGAGGAGGATCTGGCCGAGGCGTTGGCGGCCGTCTGTGAGGGTGCCGGCGGCGCCGAGCACTACCGGCGGTTCGCCGGCTGGCTCGCCGAGGCCGGTGCGGTGGAGCGCGACGTGGACGCCTTCAAGAACCGCCCGTCGCGGGCCGTCGCGCTCATCCCCCGTGCGATGCAGCCCAACGCGGACCGGGTCGACGAGCAGCGGGTCTCGTTCGTCGGGCCCTGTTTCGGCGACCGCGCCCACCAGGGCGAGTGGCACCGGCCGGAGGGGGCGGAGAAGGTGCTGCTGGTCTCGCTCGGTTCGGCGTTCACGCACCGGCCGGCGTTCTACCGGGCCTGCGTCGAGGCCTTCGGCGACCTGCCGGGCTGGCACACCGTGCTCCAGGTCGGCGCCCACACCGACCTGGCCGAGCTGGGCGAGGTGCCCGCCACCGTCGAGGTGCACCGCTGGGTGCCGCAGCTGTCGGTGCTCTCGCAGGCGGACGCCTTCGTGACCCACGCGGGCATGGGCGGCTCCAGCGAGGGACTGTTCCACGGGGTGCCGATGATCGCCGTGCCGCAGGCGGCCGACCAGTTCGGCAACGCGGACGCGCTGGTGGGGCTCGGCGTCGCCCGCCGGATCGACACCGCGGAGGCCACCGCGGAGGCGCTGCGCGGTGCGTTGCTGGAGCTCGTCGGTGATCCGGCGATGGCCGAGCGGCTGGCGGTGCTCGCGGCTGCCGGACGGGCCGAGGGCGGTACCGCGCGGGCCGTCGATCTGATCGAGGCGGAGATCAGGGTGTGACGGCGGGGGAGGGCGCGGCGATCCGGTCGGGCCGGGTGTAGACGTTCGCGCCCTCCCCGCGCAGGAAGCCCACCAGGGTCAGGCCGAGTTCCTCGGCGAGGTCCACCGCGAGCGAGGACGGCGCCGAGACGGCCGCGAGCAGCGGGACGCCCGCCAGCGCGGCCTTCTGGGTCAGCTCGAACGAGGCCCGCCCGCTGACCAGCAGGACGTGCCCGGTCAGCGGCAGCCGGCCCTCGCGCAGGGCCCAGCCGACCACCTTGTCCACGGCGTTGTGCCGCCCGACGTCCTCACGGGCGCACAGCAGCTCGCCGGTCGCGGCGTCGAACAGGCCGGCGGCGTGCAGGCCGCCGGTGGAGTCGAAGGTGCGCTGGGCGGCGCGGAGCTTGTCGGGGAGGGCGTAGAGGGCGGACGGCTCGATGCTGAGCCGGTCCTCGGCGACCGGGTGCCGCACGTGGGTGCGGACGGCGTCGACGGTGTCCCGGCCGCACAGGCCGCAGGCGCTGGTGGTGAGCAGGTTGCGGTGCGCGGACAGCGGCAGGGTGCGGGCGCCGCGCAGGGTGGCGTCGACGACGTTGTACGTGTTGGCGCCCTCGTCGTCGGTGCCCGCGCAGTACCGCAGGGCGGCGAGGTCCTCGGTGGCGTGCACCAGGCCCTCGCCGACCAGGAAGCCCGCCACCAGGTCGAAGTCCTGCCCGGGCGTGCGCATGGTGACGGTCAGCGGCTCGCCGCCGACCCGGATCTCCAGCGGCTCCTCCGCCGCCAGCGCGTCCGGCCGCACCCCGCGCTCGTCCCCCCGCAGCCGCACCACTCGCCGCCGCGCCGTCGCCCGCGTCATCGCCACCTCCGTACGTGTTCCTGCCCCACCAGCGTGCGGCATGGGGGAGGCGGATATCCACGGGGGGAGGGGGTCGGCGTGCGGTCGCGGGCGGGACGGCGGAAAATCCGAATGGCGAGCACCTGTTGTCATATCTTCATTCGCCTGATGTGATGGTGAATATGGATATGCACAGTGCTGCGGCCTCCGACTCGCCGCTCGTCCAGGTCGGCAAGGCCGACGTCAGCGCCGACGACGTGCTGGCCGTCGCCCGGGGCAACGCCCGGGTCGAGATCGGTCCGGACGCGCTCGCCGAGATGGCGGCCGCCCGGGCCCGCATCGATGCTCTCGCGGCCGAGCCGCGTCCCGTCTACGGCGTGTCCACCGGCTTCGGTGCGCTCGCCGTCCGGCACATCAGCCCCGAGCTGCGTGCCCAGCTGCAGCGCTCGCTGGTGCGCTCGCACGCGGCCGGGATGGGCCCGGCCGTCGAGCGCGAGGTGGTCCGGGCGCTGATGTTCCTGCGGATGAAGACGCTGGCCTCCGGCCGCACCGGCGTCCGTCCGCTGGTCGCCCAGACCATGGCCGCGCTGCTGAACGCGGGCATCACCCCCGTGGTGCGGGAGTTCGGCTCGCTCGGCTGCTCCGGCGACCTCGCGCCGCTCTCGCACTGCGCGCTGGTGCTCATGGGCGAGGGCGTGGCCACCGGTCCGGACGGCGTGGAGAAGCCCGCCGCCGAGCTGCTGGCCGCGGCCGGCATCGAGCCGGTGGAGCTCCTGGAGAAGGAGGGCCTCGCCCTCATCAACGGCACCGACGGCATGCTCGGCATGCTCGTCATGGCCATCTCCGACCTGAGCCGCCTGTTCACCACCGCCGACATCACCGCCGCGATGAGCCTGGAGGCGCTGCTCGGCACCGACAAGGTGCTCGCCCCCGAGCTGCACGCCCCGATCCGCCCGCACCCGGGCCAGGCGCTGAGCGCGGCCAACATGCTCGCCGTCCTCAAGGGCTCGGGCCTCACCGGCCACCACCAGGACGACGCGCCGCGCGTCCAGGACGCCTACTCGATCCGCTGCGCCCCGCAGGTGGCCGGCGCGGGCCGCGACACCGTCGCGCACGCCCAGCTGGTCGCCTCGCGCGAGCTCGCCGCCTCGGTGGACAACCCGGTCGTGCTGCCCGACGGCCGGGTGGAGTCGAACGGCAACTTCCACGGCGCGCCGGTCGCGTACGTGCTGGACTTCCTCGCCATCGCGACCGCCGACCTCGGCTCGATCTCCGAGCGGCGCACCGACCGGCTGCTGGACAAGGCGCGTTCGCACGGCCTGCCGGCCTTCCTGGCCGACGACCCGGGCGTGGACTCCGGTCTGATGATCGCCCAGTACACCCAGGCGGCGCTGGTCAGCGAGAACAAGCGGCTCGCCGTCCCGGCCTCGGTCGACTCGATCCCGTCCTCCGCGATGCAGGAGGACCACGTGTCGATGGGCTGGTCCGCGGCCCGCAAGCTGCGCCAGGCGGTCGAGAACCTGGGCCGCATCCTCGCCGTCGAGCTCACCGCCGCCGCCCGCGCGCTGGAGATCCGCCAGCAGGCCGACTCGGCCGGCCGGATCGCCCCGGCCACCGCGGCCGCGGTGGCCGCCGCCCGCGAGGCGGGGGTCGGCGGCGCCGGCCGCGACCGCTTCCTCTCGCCGGACCTGGAGGCCGCCGCCGAACTGGTCGCCTCCGGCGCGCTGGTGCGGGCGGTCGAGCAGGTCACCGGCCCGCTGGCCTGATCCGTCGCCCGCGCGGAGCGGCCGGGGCGTCAGTCCCAGTCGCTCCGCGGGCGGCGGTCCTCGCGGTCCCGGCGGTCGGCGCGCGCGGCGGCGAAGTTGACGCCGACGATGCCGGCCCAGCAGGTGATCAGGCCGAGCAGCCCGCCGTTCTGGGCGTCGCCGGCGATCGCGGTGAGCGGGATGCCGAGCACCAGCGAGATCACGGCGAGCCGGGAGCCGGGGCGGCCGGCCGACCAGCCGGAGCGGCGCGGACGGTGGCGGTAGCCGGGCTCGTAGCCCTCGGACTGCTGGGGCGCGGGGCGTTCGGCCCGGGCGTCCATGCGGGCGTCCAGCCGCTTCAGGAACGAGTCGACCAGCTCCGACTCGTACTCCTTGCCGAGTTCCTTGCGGGCCTGCAGGGTGGCGTCGAGGTCGCGCCGCAGTTCGTCCTGGCGAGTGTCCATGGCCACCAGCGTGGGGGCTCGCCGGGGCCCGGTCCATCCGTTCGCGGGGGAATCCGGGCGGGCTCAGGGTCAAATCAGGGTTACCCCGAGCCCCGTGCCGGGCTCCCGGGGAGTAGGGTCCGCCGGTCGTCCGCCAGACTGTCCGCCCACCGGGACGTCTCAGCGGCCGTCCCGTCGTACGAGACGTCTTTGCCAGGCGCCGCGCGCTGCTGCACAGTCGTCGTCCGAACCGCTCGCACCCGGAGGTACCGCCGATGACCGCCACCGACGAGACCGGCACGGTCGGTCCCTCCGCGCGGCTGCTCCAGCTCTTCGAGGGGCACCGGCTGACGCCGACCCAGCGGCGGATCGCGCACTCGCTGGTCCGGCACGCCACCGAGGCGCCCTTCCTGTCCAGCGTCGAGGTCGCCGAGCTCGCCGGGGTGAGCCAGCCGTCCGTCACCCGCTTCGCGGTGGCCCTCGGCTACGACGGCTACCCGGCGCTGCGCCGGCAGCTGCGCGAGCTCGGGGCGGGCGAGGCGGCCGCGCCCGAGGGCCCGCACGAGGCGGTGCGCAACGAGCACCAGCAGGCCGTGCTCGCCGAGATCGAGCACCTGCGCCACCTCGCCGACCTGCTCGCCGACCCCGAGCCGATCATCCGCGCCGCCCGGCTGCTCGCCGCCTCCCGCCCGCTGCCGGTGCTGGGCCTGCGGGCCGCGTCCGCGCAGGCGCGCGGCTTCGCGTACTTCGCGGCCAAGGTGCACCCGGACATCCGGCTGCTCGACGAGGGCGGCAGCATGCTCGCCGACCGGCTGGAGCAGGCCACCGCGGCCGGCGCGACGGCGCTGCTCTGCTTCGCGCTGCCGCGCTACCCGCGGGAGCTGATGGACGCCCTGGCGGTGGCCAGGGAGTGCGGTCTGACGGTGCTGACGGTGGCCGACAGCGCGTTCGCGCCGGTCGCCAAGCTGTCCGACCTGATGCTGCCGGCGGCCGTCGGCACCGGTCTGGTCTTCGACACCGCGTGTGCGCCGATGATGCTGGGCCGGGTGCTCCTGCAGAGCATGTGCGACGAGATCCCGGGCGCGGAGGCCAGGTTGGAGGCCATCGAGCAGTCGGCCGCGGCACGTGGCCTGTTCTTGGAGTAGACGCGGCCTGGAATAGACGCGACTTGGACTGGACAAAGCCGCGGCGTCGTGGGCGTGGCCGGCCGTGAACCGGGGCATCCCCTAGTGCAGGGGGTGCCGCCCATGCGCGTGATCCACGAGATGAAGTTCGTCGCCCGGCTGGCATCGGGTGCCGACGAATGGTCCTGCCCCACCTGCGGACGCCGGGTCACCCTGCGGCGCCTGCCCGAACCCGAACTGACCGTCCTCGACCCGGGCGACGAGTCCGCCGTGCACGTCGGCGTCATCGAACCGCACGCGCGGGCCGCCGCCGAGGCCGCCGAGAAGTACGGCCTCGGCCCCGTCCAGAGCATCCCCCGTCCGCCCGCCCCTGCCGCACCCGACGCCGCCGACCGCCGCTGGCTGGCCGAGATCGGCATCGACTGGGACGGCGACGCGGCGGCCTGAGGACCTCAGCGCCGTGGGGCGTAGAGCAGTAGGCCGGTGGTCTGCAGTTCGGCGGGCAGTGGGGCGGTGAGCGGAATGGGCTCACCGTACTTGCCGTGCAGCACGCCTTGGTACTCGCCGTCGCGGGGATGGGTGTACAGGGTCCAACTGCCGTTGCGGGGATCGAGGGCGAGCAGGAGCGCCACGCCGGCGGTCGCGTACCAGTCGGTCTTGGTGGCGACGCTCTTGACTCCCTCCGAGTTGGAGATCACTTCGACGGCGAGGACGACCTCGTGGGGCTCGGCCAGCCACTCGTCGTCCTCGTCCCACTCGACGGGGAGGACGATCAGGTCGGGGGTGACGTAATCCTCCTCATTGCCAGGCATGCAGATGGACGACACCTCATAGGAGCCGAGGTCGGCCGGCAGCTGGGGGTCCAGCTGGATGCGCAGCCGCCGGATCGTTCCCGCGTGCTTGCCGCGAGGAGTCGGGGACATCACCAGGGTTCCTCCGATGATCTGGACGCGAAGTCCCGTGCTCTGCTCGATCTCCTCCGCCACATCCCGGAGCCTTCCTGGCCGCACGGTGATCGCTGTCATCGTGTCCTCCGCTCTCGTCGCTGGGCCGAGTGGCTGGTGTTCGCCGGGTTCAGGCTAGCGCGCCAAGTCGGGCGGTGCTGTTGCTGATCGGATTGTTCAGGGGTCTGGTCGAACGTCGACTGTTTAGTTATATTCAACTGAACCAAGCCTGAATGAATCCATCCGCAGGAGGCCGGGACATGGTGCAGCAGCAGACGAGCGGGCCGCGCGAGGTACGCGCGGCGCGTGGCACGGGGCTCACGACGCAGGGCTGGCAGCAGGAGGCCGCCCTGCGGATGCTCATGAACAACCTCGACCCGGAGGTCGCCGAGCACCCGTCGAAGCTGGTGGTCTACGGCGGCACCGGCAAGGCCGCGCGCGACTGGCGCTCCTTCGACGCCATGGTGAAGACCCTCCAGGGCCTGAAGCAGGACGAGACCATGCTGGTCCAGTCCGGCCGCCCGGTCGGCGTCATGCAGACCCACGAGTGGGCGCCGCGCGTGCTGATCGCCAACTCCAACCTGGTCGGCGACTGGGCCAACTGGGAGGAGTTCCGCCGCCTGGAGAGCCTCGGGCTCACCATGTACGGCCAGATGACCGCCGGCTCGTGGATCTACATCGGCACCCAGGGCATCCTCCAGGGCACCTACGAGACCTTCGCGGCCGTCGCCAACAAGCGGTACGACGGCACGCTGGAGGGCACCATCACCCTCACCGCCGGCCTCGGCGGGATGGGCGGCGCCCAGCCGCTGGCCGTCACCATGAACGGCGGCGTCGCGATCTGCATCGACTGCGACCCGTCCCGCATCTCCCGCCGCATCGAGCACCGCTACCTGGACGTCGAGGCCAAGGACCTCGCCCACGCGCTGGAGCTCGCCACCGCCGCCCGCGACAAGAGGCAGCCGCTGTCCATCGGCGTGCTGGGCAACGCCGCCGAGCTCGTCCCGCAGCTGCTCGCGATGGACGCGCCGATCGACATCGTCACCGACCAGACCAGCGCCCACGACCCGCTGAGCTACCTGCCGGTCGGCGTCGCCTTCGACGACATGGCCACCTACGCGGCCGAGAAGCCCGCCGAGTTCACCCAGCGGGCCCGCGAGTCGATGGCCCGGCACGTCGAGGCCATGGTCGGCTTCCAGGACCGCGGCGCCGAGGTCTTCGACTACGGCAACTCGATCCGCGGCGAGGCCCAGCTGGCCGGCTACGACCGGGCGTTCGCCTTCCCCGGCTTCGTCCCCGCGTACATCCGCCCGCTGTTCTGCGAGGGCAAGGGCCCGTTCCGCTGGGCGGCGCTGTCCGGCGACCCGCAGGACATCCACAAGACCGACAAGGCCGTCCTCGACCTCTTCCCGGAGAACGAGTCGCTGGCCCGCTGGATCAAGATGGCCCAGGAGAAGGTGCACTTCCAGGGCCTCCCGGCGCGCATCTGCTGGCTCGGCTACGGCGAGCGCGACAAGGCCGGCGAGCGCTTCAACGACATGGTCGCCTCCGGCGAGCTGTCCGCGCCGATCGTCATCGGCCGTGACCACCTGGACTGCGGTTCGGTCGCCTCGCCGTACCGCGAGACCGAGGCGATGCTCGACGGCTCGGACGCGATCGCCGACTGGCCGCTGCTCAACGCCATGGTCAACGTCGCCTCAGGCGCGTCCTGGGTGTCCATCCACCACGGCGGCGGCGTCGGCATCGGCCGCTCGATCCACGCCGGCCAGGTCACCGTCGCCGACGGCACCCCGCTGGCCGGGGAGAAGATCCGCCGGGTGCTCACCAACGACCCGGGCATGGGCGTCATCCGGCACGTGGACGCCGGGTACGACCGCGCCGACGAGGTCGCCGCCGAGCGTGGCGTCCGCGTTCCCATGGGTGAGCTGTGACGAGTTCGTTCGAAGCGATGTGGGCGGAGCTGCTCCCCGTGGGCCGCTCCGCCGCCTCCGGCGGCTACCGCCGCTTCGCGTGGAACTCCGCCGACGCCGAGTGCCGGGCCTGGTTCGAGCAGCAGGCCCGCGACCGCGGCCTGACGTACGAGCTGGACCGCAACGGCAACCAGTGGGCCTGGCTGGGCGACCCGGCCGGGGACGGCGCCGTCGTCACCGGCTCGCACCTGGACTCCGTCCCCGACGGCGGCGCCTTCGACGGCCCGCTCGGCGTCGTCTCCTCCTTCGCCGCCCTGGACGAACTCCGGGCCCGGGGAGCCGAGTTCACGCGCCCGCTGGCGATCGTCAACTTCGGCGACGAGGAGGGCGCCCGGTTCGGCGTCGCCTGCATCGGCTCCCGGCTGACGGCCGGCCTGCTGGACCGCGACGCCGCGTACGCGCTGCGCGACGCCGACGGCGTCCGGCTGCCCGACGCGATGGAGCGGGCCGGCTACGACCCCACCGCGATCGGCGCGGACGACGGCCGGCTCGCCCGGATCGGCGCCTTCGTCGAGCTCCACGTCGAGCAGGGCCGCTACCTCGCCGAGGACCAGCCGGTCGGCGTGGCCGGGGCGATCTGGCCGCACGGCCGCTGGCGCTTCGACTTCCACGGCGAGGCCAACCACGCCGGCACCACCCGCATCGAGGACCGCCGCGACCCGATGCTCACCTACGCCAACACCGTGCTCTCCGCCCGGAAGAAGGCGCGGGAGGCGGGCGCCCTCGCCACCTTCGGCAAGGTCGCGGTCGAGCCCAACGGCACCAACGCGATCGCCTCCCTGGTCCGCGGCTGGCTCGACTCCCGGGCGGCCGACGAGCGCACCCTCACCGCGCTGGTCGCCGAGATCGAGCGGGCCGCCGCCGAGCGCGGTGGGCGCGACGGCGTCCGGGTCGAGCTCACCAGGGAGTCCTACACGCCGGTGGTGGAGTTCGACGGTCCGCTGCGCGACCGCCTCGGCAAGCTGCTGAACGCCCCGGTGCTGCCCACCGGCGCGGGACACGACGCCGGGATCCTGGCGTCCGCGATCCCGACCGCCATGCTGTTCGTGCGCAATCCGACCGGTGTCTCGCACTCCCCGGCCGAGCACGCCGAGACGCCCGACTGCCTCGCCGGGGTCACCGCCCTGGCCGACGTACTGGAGGACCTGGCGTGTCAGTGACCGAACCGGTGGCCTACTGGGCGCAGTACGCCTGGCTGCCGCACGCCAACGGCCCGGTGGTCGAGCGGGACGTCCTGATCGCCACCGGCCCCGGCGGCCGGATCACCGCCGTGACGCCGGACAGCGGCCCGTGCCCGGCCGGCGCCGTCCGCCTCGTTGGGCTCCTCGTGCCCGGCCAGGCCAACGCCCACTCGCACGCCTTCCACCGGGCGCTGCGCGGCCACGTCCAGGTCGGCTCCGGGACGTTCTGGACCTGGCGCGACACCATGTACAGGTTCGCCGGGGCGCTCGACCCGGACCGCTACCTGGAGCTCGCCACCGCGGTCTACGCCGAGATGGCGCTCGCCGGGATCACCGCCGTCGGCGAGTTCCACTACCTGCACCACGCCCCCGGCGGCGCCCGCTACGACGACCCCAACGCGATGGGCGAGGCGCTGATCGAGGCCGCCGCCCGGGCCGGCATCCGGATCACCCTGCTCGACACCTGCTACCTGTCCTCGGGCTTCGGCGCCGAGCCGACCGGGCCGCAGCAGCGGTTCAGCGACGGCGACGCCGAGGCGTGGGCGGTCCGGGCGGACGCGCTCAAGCCGCGCGAGCACGCCCGGATCGGCGCCGCCATCCACTCGGTGCGGGCCGTGCCCGCCGGGCAGCTGGGCACCGTCGCGCGGTGGTCCGAGCTGCGCGGAGCCCCGCTGCACGTCCACCTGTCCGAGCAGACCGCCGAGAACGACGCCTGCCTCGCCGCGCACGGCGTCACCCCGACCCGGCTGCTCGCCGACCACGGCGCGCTCGGGCCGCGCACCTCGGCCGTCCACGCGACCCACCTCACCGACGAGGACGTCCGCCTCCTCGCCGACAGCTCCACCACGATCTGCATGTGCCCCACCACCGAGCGGGACCTCGCGGACGGCATCGGCCCGGCCCGCCGGCTCGCCTCGGCCGGGTGCCCGGTCACCCTCGGCAGCGACAGCCACGCCGTCATCGACCCGTTCGAGGAGGCGCGCGCCCTGGAGCTCGACGAACGGCTGCGGACGCGGACCCGCGGGCACTGGACGGCCAACGCGCTCCTGCGGGCCGGGACGGAGGACGGGCACGCCTCGCTCGGCTGGCCGGAGGCCGGCCGGATCGAGGCCGGGGCGCTCGCCGACTTCACCGTGCTCGCCCTCGACTCGGTGCGCACCGCCGGGCCGCCGCCCGCACTGGGCGCCGAGACCGCCGTCTTCGCGGCCTCGGCGGCGGACGTCCGGCACGTGGTGGTCGGCGGCCGGCACGTCGTCGCGGACGGCGTGCACCGGCTCGTCCCGGACGTCCCGGGCGCGCTGCGGGCCTCGATCGGCGCGCTGAGCTGCTGATCCGTTCCTACAACTCCGTTCGGAAGGCGTCGTCTTGAGCAACCCGACCACCCTGATCACCGGCATCGGCAGTCTGGTCACCAACGACCCCGGCCAGGGCGCCGGACCGCTCGGCCTGCTGACCGACGCGGCCGTGGTGCTGGACGGCGACACCGTCGCCTGGGTCGGCCCGGCCGCCGACGCGCCCGCCGCCGACGTGCGCTTCGACGCGGAGGGGCGGGCCCTGCTGCCCGGCTTCGTCGACTCGCACGCCCACCTGGTGTTCGCGGGCGACCGCACCGCCGAGTTCAACGCCCGGATGTCCGGCCAGTCCTACACCGCCGGCGGGATCCGGACCACGGTGGCGGCCACCAGGGCCGCGACCGACGCCGAACTCGACGCCAACCTGGCCCGGTTCGTCCGGGAGGCGCTGCGCCAGGGCACCACGACCATCGAGTGCAAGTCCGGGTACGGGCTGACGGTGGCCGACGAGGCGCGGGCGCTGCGGATCGCCGCCCGGTACACCCCGGAGACCACGTACCTGGGCGCGCACGTCGTCGCGCCCGAGTACGCGGACGACCCCGCGGCATACGTCGACCTCGTCACCGGGGAGATGCTGGACGCCTGCGCCCCGCACGCCCGGTGGGTGGACGTGTTCTGCGAGAAGGGCGCGTTCGACGGGGACCAGGCGCGGGCGGTCCTCACCGCCGGCATCGAGCGCGGGCTGACGCCCCGGGTGCACGCCAACCAGCTGACGTACGGTCCCGGCGTGCAGCTCGCGGTCGAGCTGGGGGCGGCCTCGGCCGACCACTGCACCCACCTGACGGACGAGGACGTGGCCGCGCTGGCCGGCTCGGGGACGGTGGCGACGCTGCTGCCCGGGGCGGAGTTCTCGACCCGGGCGCAGTACCCGGACGCGCGGCGGCTGCTCGACGCGGGCGCGGTCGTGGCGCTGTCCACGGACTGCAACCCGGGCTCCAGCTTCACGAGTTCGATGGCGTTCTGTATCGCGGTCGCGGTGCGGGAGATGGGGATGACACCGGACGAGGCGGTCTGGGCGGCGACGGCCGGCGGGGCGCACGCGCTGCGCCGCGGCGACGTCGGCGTGGTCGAGGCCGGGGCGCGGGCGGACCTGCTGCTGCTGGACGCGCCGTCGCACGTGCACCTGGCCTACCGGCCGGGGGTGCCGCTGACGGCCGCGGTCTGGCGGTCGGGGGTCCGCGAGGTCTGAGCCTGCGAGAGCTGGAGGCCCCCACGTCCCCGGGGTGGCGGGCGCGGGGGCCTCCGTTTTCACTTGAGGCCCAACGAGCGCCTCAGGAAGTCGAGTTCGTGCTGCAGCAGGTTCGCCGCCACGGTCTCGTCGGTGGGGGAGTGCGTCGTGTTGCTCAGCGGGAGCACCTCGTGGGGGCGGCCCGCGGCGAGCAGCGCGCTGGACAGGCGCAGGGTGTGGACGGGGAGGACGTTGTCGTCCGCGAGGCCCTGGATCAGCAGCAGCGGGCGGCGCAGCTTCGGGGCGTCGGCGATCAGCGACGCCGAGTCGTAGTGCCCGGGGTGCTCGTCCGGGTGGCCGAGGAAGCGCTCCTGCCAGTGGGTGGTGGAGAGCCGCTGGTCGGTGGGGGCGGCGCCGGCCGACGCCGCGTGGAAGACGTCCGGGCGGCGCAGGACGGCGAGCGCGGCCAGGAAGCCGCCGTAGGACCAGCCGCGGATGGCGACCCGGTCGAGGTCGAACACACCGGGGCGCAGCCGGGCGGCCTCGTGCAGGCCGTCGACCTGGTCGGTGAGGGCCGGTCCGGCCTTGTCGCCGTAGATCTCCTTGCTCCAGCGGGGCCCGCGGCCGGGTGTCCCGCGGCCGTCGACGGCGAGCACCGCGAAGCCCTGTTCGGCGAACCAGCGCGAGACGAGGTCCCACCACACGCCGCCGGTGCCGACCTTCCGGGTGGCCGGCCCGCCGTACGGGTCGACGAGGACGGGCAGCGGGCCGTCCTCGGGGCGGTACCCGGTGGGCAGGTAGAGCGCGGCGCGCATCTCGCGCGGGCCGAGGCGCAGCAGTTCGGGTGCGGCGGTGAGCACGGGCGGCTCGGCGCGCGAGGTGAGCTCCACGGCCGCGCGCCCCTCGCGCAGGACGGTGGTGCGTCCGGCGGGGTGGCCCTCGCGGCGGGTGGTGACGACCAGCGTGCCGCCCCGGCGGACGCCGGTGTGCTGGCCCGGGCCCTCGCTGAGCCGGCGGACGCCGGCGCCCGGTTCGTAGCTCCAGAGGTGGGTCTCGGTGGGCTCGTCGACGGCGGTGAACAGGACCCGCTCGCCCTCCGTCCCGAGCACCTCCCACAGCTGCAGCCCGGGCGGGGTGACGGGCTCGCCGTCCACCGTGAGGTGCTGGGTGTCGCCGTGGGCGGCGGTGTGGACGAGGGCGCCGGAGGCGGTGCGCAGGGGTAGCCCGGGGACGAGTTCGACCCAGTGGTCGTCGCGCTGCTCGTCGAGCACCCGGACGGCGCCGCCGGGCTCGATCGCGAGCGTGCGGACGGTGCGCTGGTCGCGGCTCTGGACGCAGGCGTACGGGCCGTGGGCGTCCCAGCCGGCGGCCGTGACGTACTCGAACGCGGCCCGGTCCCAGTGGACTCCGATCTGTGAGCCGTCGAGGCCGAGCAGCCACAGCGACACGTCGGCGTTGGCGGTACCGGCGAGCGGGTAGCGGACGGCGCGCGGGGGCCGGGCCGGGTCGGCCGGGTCGGCGAGGTGCAGCCGGGCGACCTCGCGCTCGTCGACCCGGGTGACGAGCAGCGCGGTGCCGTCGGGGGACCACCAGTGGCCGCGGGAGCGGTACATCTCCTCGGTGGCGACGTGCTCGGCGATGCCGTACGTCACGTCCGCGGCCTCGGGCTCGGCGAGCGCGCGGTCGCCGGTGCCGTCGGCGGACACCACCCGCAGGGAGCCGCCGCCGGCGTAGGCGATCCGGCGGCCGGTCGGGTCGAGGCGCGGGTCGTACACCGCGGTGGCGGTGGGGACGGCGCGGACGGTGCCCGTGGCGGTGTCGGCGAGCCACAGGTGGCCGCCGAGCGCGAAGGCGGCGAGCCGGCCGGTGGCGTCGGTGGAGAAGGCGGTGATGCCGGAGGCGGCGATCCGAGCCCGCTCGCGCCGGATCCGCTCGGCCTCGGGGAGGTCGCCGTCGTCGTCGCCGAGCGCGGCCGGGTCGGCGACCAGCCGCTCCTCGCCGGTGGCGGTGTCGAGCGCCCAGAGGCGGTTGACGGGGTCGGCGCCGCCGCGGCTGCGGACGAACAGCACGGTGGCGCCGTCGGCGGTGATCACGGGGTGGGTGGGGGTGCCCAGCGCGAAGCGCCGGGTGCGGGCGAGTTGGCGGGGGAGCGCGTCTGTCGGCATGACGGGCACCATAGGCAGATCCCGCACCACTCGGTCGAGTGGTTTACGCGCTCGCGCAGGGGGCCGGACCGGGCGCGTGTCAGTGCACGTCGCCCATGAGCGCGTTGACCTTCTTGCGGTACATCGCGAGGGCGATGCCGGCGATGATCGCCATCACGCCCTGGACCGCGAAGTACCAGGTGCTGCCGACCACGCCGTCGCCCAGCACGAGCTGGAAGATCGCGGCGACGCAGTCGCCGGCGGTGACGGCGAGGAACCAGACGCCCATCATCTGGCTGGCGTACTTGGTCGGCGCCAGCTTGGTGGTGACGGACAGGCCGACGGGGGAGAGCGTGAGCTCACCGACGGTCTGGACCAGGTAGACCATGGCCAGCCACAGCGGGGTGACCTTGGTGTCGCCGTGGGCGGCGGCCATCGCCAGCATCATGACGATGAAGGACGCGCCGATCATCAGCAGACCGATGGCGAACTTCATGGTGGTGCTGGGGTTCTTCGACCGGCGGGCCAGGGCGACCCAGATCCAGGCGAAGACCGGCGCCAGCGCCATGATGTACAGCGGGTTGAGCGACTGGAACCACGTCGACGGGAAGTTGAAGCCGAGCAGCGTGGACGCGGTGTGCTTGTCCGCGAAGATGCTCAGCGTCGAACCGGACTGGTCGTAGATCATCCAGAACACGGCGGCGGCGACGAAGAACCAGATGTAGCCGCTCATCCGGGACTGCTCGGTGGCGTCGAGGTCCTTGTCGCGCTTCACCTTGGCGAAGACGAGCACCGGGATCAGGATGCCGGCGACCGACAGCGGCCAGAGCACCCAGTCGATGGTGAACGAGCCGCTCGCCACCAGGGCGCCGTAGATGACCACGGCGGCGGCCAGCCAGGCGCCGGCCTTCTTGAAGATCGACGCCTTCTCGGCCGGGGTGATCGGCGAGGTGACGATGTCGCTCTTCGGGCTCAGGTGGCGGGTGCCCAGCAGGAACTGGCCGAGGCCGAGCGCCATGCCGACGCCGGCCAGCGCGAAGCCCAGGTGCCAGCTGACGCTCTGGCCGATGGTGCCGATGACCAGCGGGGCCGCGAAGGCGCCGAGGTTGATGCCCATGTAGAAGACGGTGAAGCCACCGTCGCGACGCGGGTCGTTCGGGCCGTCGTAGAGGTGGCCGACCATCGTCGAGATGTTGGCCTTGAGCAGACCGGAGCCGATCGCGATGAAGGCCAGACCGGCGAAGAACGCGCCGCTGAACGGCACGGCCAGCAGGAAGTGGCCGATCATGATGATCGTGCCGCCGACCGCGACGGTCTTGCGAGCGCCGAGGAATCGGTCGGCGATCCAGCCGCCCGGGAGGGCCAGCAGGTAGACCATCGCCGTGTACACGCTGTACACGGCGGCGGCGACCGCCGTCTTCATGCCGAGGCCGCCCTCCGAAATGGAGGCGGTCATGTAGAGGACCAGCAGGGCACGCATGCCGTAGTAGCTGAAGCGTTCCCACATCTCGCTCATGAAGAGAGTCGCGAGACCTCGGGGGTGGCCGAGGAAGGTCTTGCCGCTGGGGGAGGCCGACGTGACGCCGGCGTCCTGGAGCGTAGACGCCATGTGTAGTGGTTCCTTGCCTGACAGCGTCCGCCTAGGGGGGTGGCGGCGGACGTGGACGGAACCACTGTACGTGGCGATATTTGGCGGTATCAGATGACAAAACGCTCGAATCAGGTATGGCAATGGCAAAGTCCGCAGCCGATCTTCCCGATCGATCCATGGTAGACGGGGATGTCTTCCTTCGGTTTCAAGATCCAAGGGCGGAATCTTCGCCGAACAGGCGGTCGGGAAGCGTCCGTTGAGCGGACGTGGGCCCTTATATAACGATCACGCTCTGTGAACTACTTCACAGGTCCATCGGGCAGGGTGCGGCGGACTACCATCACCACATGACCTGTGTGCTGCTCGCCGAGGACGATCCGGCGATCTCCGAACCGCTGGCCCGGGCCCTGCGCCGCGAGGGCTACGAGGTGCTCGTCCGCGAGGACGGCCCCACCGCGCTCGCCGCCGGCCTCACCGAGGAGGTCGACCTCGTCGTCCTCGACCTCGGCCTGCCCGAGATGGACGGCCTTGAGGTCTGCCGCCGGCTGCGCGCCGACGGCAAGAGCTGCCCCGTCCTGGTGCTCACCGCCCGCGCGGACGAGGTGGACACCGTCGTCGGCCTCGACGCCGGCGCCGACGACTACGTCACCAAGCCGTTCCGGCTGGCCGAACTGCTCGCCCGCGTCCGGGCCCTGCTCCGGCGCGGCAACGTCGACCAGCTCACCACCGGCGCGCACGGCGTGAAGATCGACATCGAGTCGCACCGCGCCTGGCTCGGCGAGGAGGAGCTGACGCTCTCCGCCAAGGAGTTCGAGCTGCTGCGCGTCCTCGTCCGGGACGCCGGCCGGGTCGTGACCCGCGAGGAGATCATGCGCCAGGTCTGGGACACCACCTGGTGGACCTCCACCAAGACCCTGGACATGCACATCTCCTGGCTGCGCAAGAAGCTCGGCGATGACGCCGCCAACCCGCGCTACATCGCCACCGTGCGCGGAGTGGGCTTCCGGTTCGAGAAGAATTAGCCCCCGTACGGAGAGCATGGCCGGAGCGCGGCCGATGAAGCGCAACACCTCGGGGAGCGGCAGCGTGAAACGCCGGATGATCAACTCGCTGCTGGGCGTCGTCCTGGTGGTGGTCGTGGTGTTCTGCGTGCCGCTCGCCCTGGTGGAGAAGCGGACCATCGTCAACTCGGCCCAGGAACGGACGGACGCCGCCGCCGTCCGGGTGCTCGGGCTGGTGGAGAACCGCCTCGCGAACCACGAGCTGGTCAACGAGCGCTCCTTCGACAGCCAGGTCGCCGAGGGCAGCTACGTCGAGGTGCAGCTGCCCGGCCAGGCGGTGGTCTCGGTCGGCGTGCGCCCGCCCGGGGGCCACCTGCTGAAGGCCACCGAGTACGGCGTCAACGGCGAGAGCGTCACCGTCGAGCAGTCCCGCGAGGACGTCGACCACGAGATCGCCAACATGCTGCTGCTGCTCGGCGTCGTCGCCCTGCTCGCCGTCCAGGCCGCCGTCGCGCTCGCCGTCTGGCAGGCCAAGCGGCTCGCCCGGCCGCTCACCGACCTCGCCGAGACCGCCGAGCGCCTCGGCTCCGGCGACCCCCGCCCGCGCGACCGCCGCTACGGCGTGCCGGAGCTCGACCGGGTCGCCGAAGTGCTGGACGTCAGCGCCGAGCGGATCGCCCGCATGCTCACCGCCGAGCGCCGGCTCGCCGCCGACGCCTCGCACCAGCTGCGCACCCCGCTCACCGCGCTGTCCATGCGGCTGGAGGAGATCACCGCCCTCGCCGAGGACCCGGAGACCGTCAAGGAGGAGGCGACCATCGCCCTCCAGCAGGTCGAGCGGCTCACCGACGTCGTCCAGCGGCTGCTCACCACCCAGCGCGACCCGCGCAGCCCCACCGCCGTCGCCTTCGAGCTCGACGAGGTGATCAAGCAGCAGGTCGAGGAATGGGGCCCGACCCTGCGCGAGAAGGGCCGGGTGCTCTCCCTGGAGGGCCTGCACGGCGTCATCGCCGTCGGCACCCCGGGCACGGTCGCCCAGGTGCTCGCCACCCTGATCGAGAACTCGCTGATGCACGGCGCCGGGACGATCACCCTGCGGGTCCGCCCCTCCGGCACCTCGGTCGTGGTCGAGGTGCAGGACCAGGGCGCCGGGGTGCCGCCGGAGCTGGGCAACCGGGTCTTCGAGCGCGCGGTCAGCGGCCGCAACTCCACCGGGATCGGCCTGGCCGTCGCCCGCGACCTCGCGGAGGCGGACGGCGGCCGGCTCGAACTGCTGTCGCTGCGGCCGCCGGTGTTCGCGATCTTCCTCGGCCGCAGTCACGAGGACTGAGAGGACCGGGGGACCGGGCGGCCCCGGGCGCCTCAGGCTCCCGGCATGACGCCGAGCTGGCGCATCAGGCCCATCACGTCCCACTGCCACCAGCCCTCGGCGATCCTGCCCTCCTTGCAGCGGAAGGTCGTCGTGCCGCGTCCGGTCACCGACTTCCCCGTGTTGGGCACGTCCCGGAAGGCGGCCTTCTGGGTGGCGTGCCAGGTCCACCGGGTCGCCACCTCGTCGCCCTCGGCGATCTGGCTCTCGATCTCGAAGCGGAAGTCGAAGGCGTCCAGGTAGCCGGCACAGCGCTCGCGGAACGCCGGGACGCCCTGGAGGTCGCCCTCGCTGCCGTAGTCGTGGTCGCGGTAGTCGGCGGCCATGCACTCGTCGATGACGTCGAGGTCGCCCGCGGCCAGCCCGTCCAGGACCCGGTTCGCGAGGGTCTTGTTGAACTGGGAGTCACGGACCACGTCGAGGTCGGTGAAGGTGGGCGGCGCGTCGCAGAGCGCCACCATCTCGCGGAAGATCCGGTCCGTCTCGGGGAGGTGGGAGTTGCGCATGGCCTCCTCGTAGGAGGGGAACTCCACGATCTCCACCACGTGCTTGGTGTCCGAGCGGTCGGTCGCGACCACCGCGTGGGAGGCGGTCCGCTTCCCCTTGGTGGACTCGGCCCAGCTGTCCATCAGCCGGTTGAGGTCGTCGAGCCTGTCGGTCTTGCAGTCGATGATCTGGACGAACGCCATGGCGAGCCTCCTGGAACCCCCTCGGCCTCGATCGTCCGCGCCGGCCGTGCTCGCCCTCGGTAACCACTGTCCTCTCGGGCGGGTGGGACCGGCAAGCGCAGGACGCGCGTCGGGCCCGCGAGCGGGGTGCTCGCGGGCCCGACGGCGTGGACGTGCGGAGGATCACTCCGCCTTGGCGTACCGGATCTCCTCGGCGGCCAGCATCAGCTCGGCCTGCGCGGCCAGCTCGCTGCCGGTGGCGTGCGGGGCCTGCGGCTCGGCCTCGGGCATGGCCTTGAACACCCAGGTGCGGTACGAGACGAAGCGGAACACGGTGCCCAGCGCGAGGCCGACCAGCTTGGCGCCGAGCTGCTCGAAGTGCGAGTCCAGGCCGAGCAGGTACACCGAGGTGCCGAGCACGCCGGTCTCGATCAGCATGCCGATGCCGCTGAACACCAGGAACAGCGTGATCTCGCGCTTGCGCGAGGCGGCGTCGCGGTCCCGGTACAGCCAGTAGCGGTAGCCGAGGTAGTTGGTGGCGATCGCGATCAGCGTCGCGGCGATGTTCGAGCGCAGCGAGGCCAGGTGCAGGCCGTTGATGCAGACCCAGAACACCAGGAAGTTGACCACCACGCCGCTCAGGCCGACGATGCCGAACTTCACGGCTTCTCCCGTGAGTCCGCGCATCTTCTGCACGAGTGTGGGACTCGGAGCTGCGGTCGTGGCCATACCGGGCTGCCTCCATGTGCGTGCGGTCGAAAGGGCGGTGCGTCGGGACGGTGCCCGCCCCTTGTGCCCTGCGTGCACGCACATGATCGGACTGCGTAGACCAGGACCTGGCCGTCCAGGCTACCCGGTTCCGCCGAACGGCTCAGCCCCTCGCGCCCCCGGTTGACATCTACGCGCGTCCACCCGGAGGGCCCCTCCGGCCTTGCCACCAGCGGCTCCATCGCCCCCGATCGGCCCGGATATCCTGGCCGGGTGACTTCCCCGGGCAATGTGAATTTTCCAGTGGTGGGCATGATCGGCGGCGGGCAGTTGGCCCGCATGGCACACCAGGCGGGTATCCCGCTCGGGGTCAGGTTCAAGCTCCTCGCCGACACCCCCCAGGACTCCGCGGCGCAGGTCGTCTCCGACGTTGTGCTCGGCGACTACCGCGACCTCGACACCCTGCGCCGCTTCGCGGCCGGCTGCGACGTGATCACCTTCGACCACGAGCACGTCCCGACCGAGCACCTGCGGGCGCTGGAGGCCGACGGCATCGCCGTCCGCCCCGGCCCGGACGCGCTGGTCAACGCCCAGGACAAGGGCGTCATGCGGGCCAGGCTCGACGCCATCGGGGTGCCCTGTCCCCGGCACCGGATCGTCGCCGACCCGGCCGACGTGACCGCCTTCGCGGCCGAGGGCGAGGGCTACCCCGTCGTCCTGAAGACCGTCCGCGGCGGCTACGACGGCAAGGGCGTGTGGGTCGTCGACGACGAGCAGGAGGCCGAGGCGCCGTTCCTGGCGGGCGTGCCGGTCCTGGCCGAGGAGAAGGTCGACTTCGTCCGCGAGCTGGCCGCCAACGTCGTCCGCTCGCCCAGCGGCCAGGCCGTCGCCTACCCGGTCGTGGAGAGCGTCCAGGAGAACGGCGTCTGCGCCGAGGTCACCGCCCCCGCGCCGGACCTCGACCCGGCCCTGTCCGACGAGGCCCAGCAGCTCGCCCTGCGCATCGCCGGCGACCTCGGCATCACCGGCCACCTCGCCGTCGAGCTGTTCCAGACCCGGGACGGCCGGATCCTGGTCAACGAGCTGGCCATGCGCCCGCACAACTCCGGCCACTGGACCCAGGACGGCGCGGTCACCTCCCAGTTCGAGAACCACCTGCGGGCCGTCCTCGACCTCCCGCTCGGCGACCCCCGGCCGCGCGCCAAGTGGACCGTCATGGTCAACGTCCTCGGCGGCGACTACCCGGACATGTACCACGCCTTCCTGCACTGCATGGCCCGCGACCCTGGCCTGCGCATCCACATGTACGGGAAGGACGTGAAGCCCGGCCGCAAGGTCGGCCACGTCAACGTCTTCGGGGACGACCTCGACGACGTCCGCGAGCGCGCCCGCCACGCGGCCGCCTACCTGCGAGGAACGATCACCGAATGAGCGACACCAACCCCGTCGTCGGCATCGTCATGGGCTCGGACTCCGACTGGCCCGTCATGGAGGCCGCCGCCCAGGCCCTCGACGAGTTCGAGATCCCCTACGAGGTCGACGTCGTCTCCGCCCACCGGATGCCGCGCGAGATGGTCGCCTACGGCGAGAACGCGCACAAGCGCGGGCTCAAGGCGATCATCGCCGGTGCCGGCGGCGCCGCCCACCTGCCGGGCATGCTCGCCTCCGTCACGCCGCTGCCGGTCATCGGCGTCCCGGTGCCGCTGCGCTACCTGGACGGCATGGACAGCCTGCTGTCGATCGTCCAGATGCCCGCCGGCGTGCCGGTCGCGACCGTCTCGGTGGCCGGCGCGCGCAACGCGGGCCTGCTCGCGGTGCGCATGCTCGCCGCGTTCGACCCCGAACTGACCGAGCGGATGACCGACTTCCAGGCCGAGCTCAACACCCAGGCCACCGAGAAGGGCAAGAAGCTCCGCGCCAAGGTGGCCGGTTCGGACTCCTTCGGCTTCGCCAAGTAGGCGGCGCGGTGGGGTGGGGTAGAACAGGTCGCATGACCTCTGAGCTGGACTTCCCCACCCCGCTGGACCGTGCGCGGGCCCTCCTGCGCACCGCCCCCGTCGTGGACGGCCACAACGACCTCCCCTGGGCGATGCGCGAGCAGGCCGGGTACGACCTCGGCGCGCTCGACCTCGCCGCCGACCAGAGCGACCGCCTGCACACCGACCTCGCCCGCCTCGCGGAGGGCGGGGTCGGCGCGCAGTTCTGGTCCGTCTACGTGCCCACCCGGCTGGCCGGCGACCACGCCGTGAGCGCCACGCTGGAGCAGGTCGACTTCGTCCACGCCCTCGTCGCGCGCTACCCCGACCGGCTCCGGCTCGCCCGCACCGCCGACGACATCGAGGCGGCCCGCGCCGAGGGCCGCATCGCCTCCCTGATGGGCGCCGAGGGCGGCCACTCCATCGACTGCTCGCTCGCCACCCTGCGGGCCCTGTACGAGCTCGGCGTCCGCTACCTGACCCTCACCCACAACGACAACGTGCCGTGGGCCGACTCGGCGACCGACAAGCCGGTGGCCGGCGGGCTCACCCGCTTCGGCGAGGAGGTCGTCCGGGAGATGAACCGGCTCGGCATGCTGGTCGACCTCTCGCACGTCTCCGCCGACACCATGCGCGACGCCCTGCGGGTCACCGAGGCGCCCGTCGTCTTCTCGCACTCGTCGTCCCGCGCGGTCTGCGACCACCCGCGCAACGTCCCGGACGACGTCCTCGCGCAGCTGCCCGGCAACGGCGGCGTCGCGATGGCCACCTTCGTGCCGAAGTTCATCCACGCCGAGGCCGCCGCGTGGACCCTGCGGGCCGACGAGAACATGCGCGCCCACGGCCTCCACCCGCTGGACACCACCCCCGCGGGCATGGCCCGCCAGCGCGAGTTCGAGGCCGCCCACCCGCGGCCGGTCACCACCGCGTCCACCGTCGCCGACCACCTCGACCACATGCGCGAGGTCGCCGGGATCGACCACATCGGCATCGGCGGCGACTTCGACGGCACCGCGTTCCTGCCCGAGGGCCTCGGTTCGGTCGCCGGCTACCCGAACCTCGTCGCCGAACTCCTGCGCCGCCACTGGTCGGAGGCCGACCTGGCCAAGCTCACCTGGCACAACGCCGTCCGCGTCCTGCGCGACGCGGAGTCCGCCGCGGCCGGGCTGCGCGCCACCCGGGGGCCGTCCATCGCGACGATCGCGCAGCTGGACGGCGCCGCCCCGGCCTGATCGCCGGACCCGTCCGGCCTCGACGCTAGCCGAGCCGGGGGAACTCGATGGCCGGGCACCTGTCCATGACCATCGAGACCCCGGCGGCCGTCGTCCGCTCGTACGCCGCCGCGTCGACGACGCCGAGCTGGAACCAGACCGCCTTCGCCCCGACGGCCACCGCCTGGTCGGCCACCTCGCCGGCCAGCTCGGACCGGACGAACACGTCGACGACGTCGACCGGGAACGGCACCTCCGCCAGCGACGCGTAGCCGGGCTCGCCGAGGACCGTCTCGGCCTTCGGGTGCACGGGCACGATCCGCTTGCCGTGGCGCTGGAGCACGGCGGCCACGCCGTACGCGGCGCGCGCGGTGTTGTTCGACAGGCCGACCACCGCCCAGGTGTCGCCCGTGCCGGTGAGGATGTCGCGGACCGTCGCGTCGTCGCCGTAGCTCGTCATGACGGTCCCAACGACGTGCCGGGGTGCGGGATTCCCTAGCTGGGCCGCCCGAGGGCGCGGTACGTCCAGCCGGCGGCGCGCCAGGCGTCCGCGTCGAGGACGTTGCGGCCGTCGAGGAGGCGGCGCTCGGCGACGACCGCGCCGAGGACGGCCGGGTCGAGGGTGCGGAACTCCTGCCACTCGGTCAGGTGCAGCACCACGTGGGCGCCCTCGGCGGCCTCCAGCGGGGAGTCGGCGTAGGTCAGGCCCGGGAACATCTTGCGGGCGTTGTCCATGGCCTTCGGGTCGTAGACGGTGACCTGGGCGCCCTGGAGCTGGATCTGGGCGGCGACGTTGAGCGCGGGGGAGTCCCGGATGTCGTCCGAGTTGGGCTTGAAGGCGGCGCCGAGCACGGCCACCCGGCGGCCCAGGAAACCGCCGCCGCACTGCTCGCGGGCCAGCTCCACCATCCGGGAGCGGCGGCGCATGTTGATCGAGTCGACCTCGCGCAGGAAGGTCAGCGCCTGGTCGGCGCCGAGCTCGCCGGCCCGGGCCATGAACGCCCGGATGTCCTTGGGCAGGCAGCCGCCGCCGAAGCCGAGGCCGGAGTTGAGGAACTTGCCGCCGATCCGCTCGTCGTAGGCGAGCGCGGTGGAGAGCTGGGTGACGTCGGCGCCGGCCGCCTCGCACACCTCGGCCATCGCGTTGATGAAGGAGATCTTCGTGGCCAGGAAGGAGTTGGCGGCGGTCTTCACCAGCTCCGCGGTCGCGTAGTCGGTGACCACGAACGGCACTCCGGCCCCGATCGGCTCGGCGTACACCTCGCGCAGCCGCCGCTCGGCGCGCTCGCTGTGCGCGCCGACCACGATCCGGTCCGGGCGCAGGGTGTCCTGGACGGCGAAGCCCTCGCGCAGGAACTCCGGGTTCCAGGCGAGTTCGGCGTCGGCGCCGACCGGCGCCAGGGCGGCGAGGCGCTCGGCCAGCCGGCCGGCCGAGCCGACCGGCACGGTGGACTTGCCGACCACCAGGGCCGGGCGCGACAGGTGCGGCGCGAGGCCGTCGATCGCGGCGTCCACGTAGGACATGTCGGCGGCGAACTCGCCCTTGCGCTGCGGGGTGTTGACGCACACGAAGTGGACGTCGGCGAACTCCGCGACCTCCTCGACGGAGGTGGTGAAGCGCAGCCGGCCGGTGGAGCCCTCGTGCCCGGCCACGTGCTTGAGCAGCAGCTCGGACAGGCCCGGCTCGTACATCGGGACGCGGCCGGCGGTCAGTGTGGCGATCTTCTCGGGGTCGATGTCCAGACCGAGCACCTCGAAGCCGAACTCGGCCATCGCGGCCGCGTGGGTGGCACCGAGGTAGCCGGTGCCGATCACGGAGATGCGGAGGGTCACGGGTTCCCCTTTGTGCGGACTCGACCATGAGTGGGTGCCCTGATGCTATCCGTCCCCCGGACTCCGCCGGAGGCCGCCCGTCCGGGGCCCGCCGGGGGCCGGAAACGCTAGGCAGTCGCAGGTCGGAGCCCTAGGATCTCTACTCGACGGTAACCAACCGGATCCTTCGATCACTGTGGCGAGGCGGCATCATGGCGGGCAGCGCAGGCGCGGCTGACTTCGATCTCTTCCGTATCTCCGAGGAGCACGGGATGCTCCGTGAGGCGGTGCGCGGGCTGGCCGAGGCGAAGATCGCTCCGTTCGCGGCGGAGGTGGACGAGCAGGGCCGGTTCCCGCAGGAGGCGCTGGAGGCGTTGCAGGGCAATGACCTGCACGCGGTGCACGTGCCGGAGGAGTACGGGGGTGCGGGGGCGGACGCGCTGGCGACGGTGATCGTGATCGAGGAGGTCGCGCGGGTGTGCGCGTCGTCGTCGTTGATCCCGGCGGTGAACAAGCTGGGGTCGCTGCCGGTGCAGCTGTCGGGCTCGGAGGAGCTGAAGGCGAAGTACCTGGGGGCGCTGGCGCGTGGTGAGGGGATGTTCTCGTACTGCCTGTCGGAGCCGGAGGCGGGTTCGGACGCGGCGGGGATGAGGACGCGTGCGGTGCGCGACGGTGACTTCTGGGTGCTGAACGGGGTGAAGCGCTGGATCACGAACGCGGGTGTGTCGGAGTTCTACACGGTGATGGCGGTGACGGACCCGGACAAGCGGTCGAAGGGGATCTCGGCGTTCGTGGTGGAGAAGGGCGATGCGGGTGTGTCGTTCGGTGCTCCGGAGAAGAAGCTGGGGATCAAGGGGTCGCCGACGCGTGAGGTGTACTTCGACAACGTGCGGATTCCGGCGGACCGGATGATCGGTGCGGAGGGGACGGGTTTCGCGACGGCGATGCGGACGCTGGACCACACGCGGGTGACGATCGCGGCGCAGGCGGTCGGGATCGCGCAGGGGGCGCTGGACTACGCGAAGGGCTATGTGCAGGAGCGCCGGCAGTTCGGGAAGGCGATCGCGGAGTTCCAGGGGGTCCAGTTCATGCTGGCGGACATGGCGATGAAGCTGGAGGCGGCGCGTCAGCTGACGTACGCGGCGGCGGCGAAGTCGCAGCGCGGGGACGGGGACCTGACGTTCTTCGGTGCGGCGGCGAAGTGCTTCGCGTCGGACGCGGCGATGGAGATCACGACGGACGCGGTGCAGCTGCTGGGCGGGTACGGGTACACGCGGGACTACCCGGTGGAGCGGATGATGCGCGACGCGAAGATCACGCAGATCTACGAGGGCACCAACCAGGTCCAGCGCATCGTCATGGCCCGCAACCTGCCGTAACGCACGCGGCCTCGAAGTTCCGGGAGCCCCCGGCCGATCACCGTCGGCCGGGGGCTCCGGCGTTTCCGGGTCGGGTCGGGCCCCGGCCGCCGGCCTGACGTATAAATGATCGTCAACTTCCTTGTGGTGCACGGCATACGGAGGGCATGGGGAATGAGCAACGAGAAGCGGGCGGCCGGGCGGGTCTGGCTGATCACCGGGGCGAACTCCGGCTTCGGGCAGGCGATCGCCGAGGCCGCGATCGCCGCCGGGGACAGCGTGGTGGCGGCGGCCCGACGGCCCGAGGCGCTGGACGGGCTGGTCGCCGCGCACCCGGGGCGGGTCGTGCCGGTGCGGCTGGACGTGACGGACGGGGAGCGGATCCCGGCGGCCGTCGCGGAGGCGCTGGAGCGGTTCGGCCGGATCGACGTCCTGGTGAACAACGCCGGGCGCGGCCTGATCGGCGCCGTCGAGGAGTACACCGACCGCGAGCTGCGGGACCTGATGGAGCTGCACTTCTTCGGGCCGGCCGCGCTCACCCGGGCCGTCCTGCCGCACCTGCGGGCGCAGGGCTCGGGGGCGGTCGTGCAGATGAGCAGCATGGGCGGGCGGTTCTCGTTCCCCGGGGTGGGGGCGTACTCGGCCACCAAGTTCGCGCTGGAGGGGCTGTCCGAGGCGCTGGCGCAGGAGGTCGCCGGGTTCGGGGTGAAGGTGCTGATCGTCGAGCCGGGTGCGTTCCGGACCGGCTTCGCCGGCGGCGGCGCCCTCGCGCACGCCACCCCGATCGCCGCCTACGACCCGGTCGTCGGCCCGGTCCGCACCGGCCTGCCGGACTCCGACGGCAAGCAGCCCGGGGATCCGGCCAAGGCCGCCGCGGCGATCCTCGCCGCCCTGGACGCCGAGCACACGCCGCTGCGGCTCGCGCTCGGCAGTGACGCCGTCGACGGGGTCCTGGGGCAGCTCGACCGTGCCCGCAAGGAGGCCGAGGCGTGGGAGGCGGTCGGTCGCGGGACGGACTTCGCCGACCTCGTAAACTAAAGGAAACCTACAAAGGGGCCGTACCCGAATCGGTGCTCTCCGGCCTCTGAAGATCCCTCAATCCCCTGTCAGAGTGGCACAGGGTTCGACCGCTCTCCGGGCCCATCGGCACGGGGGGCGGTTTCGATTTGTGACCTCTCAATAAACGTAGGGGGAAAGATTTCATGAATGCCGACAGCGGTGCCGCCGGCGCCGGCCACGTGGTCGTCACCGGTCTCGGGGCGACCACGCCGCTCGGCGGGGACGTCCCCTCGACCTGGGCCGCGATGCTGGCCGGGCAGTCCGGGATCGCGGCCATCGAGGACGCCTGGGCCGCGGACCTGCCCGCCCGGATCGCCGGCCGGCTGAAGGTCGAGCCGTCCGAGGTGATGGACCGCGTCCAGGCCCGGAGGCTGGACCGCTGCGAGCAGATCGCGCTGATCGCCGCCCGGCAGGCCTGGGCCGACGCGGGCGCCCCGGAGGTCGACCCGGAGCGCCTCGCCGTCGTCATCGGCACCGGCACCGGCGGCGCGGTCACCATGCTCGCGCAGGACGACGTGCTGGAGGCCTCCGGCGTCCGCAAGGTCTCCCCGCACACCGTGCCCATGCTGATGGCCAACGGCCCGGCCGCGTGGGTCAGCATCGAGCTCGGCGCGCGGGCCGGCGCGCACACCCCGGTCAGTGCCTGCGCCTCCGGCGCCGAGGCGATCGCCCTCGGCCTCGACCTGATCCGGCTCGGCCGCGCCGACGTCGTCGTCGCCGGTGGCGCCGAGGCCTGCATCTGCCCGCTCCCGATGGCCGGCTTCGCCCAGGCCAAGGCCCACTCGACCCGCAACGACGAGCCCACCAGGGCCTCCCGGCCGTTCGACGTCGACCGGGACGGCTTCGTGATCGGCGAGGGCGCGGTCGTCCTCGTCCTGGAGCGCGCCGAGTTCGCCGCCGCCAGGGCCGCCCGCCCGCATGCCGCCCTGGCCGGCGCGGCCGTCACCTCCGACGCCCACCACATCACCGCGGCGGCGGCCGAGGGCCAGGTCCGGGCCATGCGGCGCGCGGTGGCCGAGGCGGGGCTCGCCCCGCAGGACGTCGCCCTCGTCCACGCCCACGCGACCTCCACCCAGATCGGCGACCTCGCCGAGGCGGAGTCGGTCACCGAGGCGATCGGGCTGCACCCGGCCGTGACCGCCACCAAGTCGCTCACCGGGCACCTCTTCGGGGCGGCCGGCGCGCTCGGGGCCCTCACGGCCGTCCTCGCCGTCCGGGAGGGGGTCGTGCCGGCCACCGCCAACCTGGAGCGGCTCGACCCGGCGGTGAAGCTCGACGTCGTCGCGGGCGCGCCGCGCACCGGGGCCGTGCCGGTCGCGCTCACCAACGCGTTCGGCTTCGGCGGGCACAACGTCTCGCTGGTGTTCACGCGCTGACGCCGGGGCCGGCCGAAATCCGGGCGACGCGGGGCCGTCCGCTTCGTAGGCTGACGGCCATGTCCTCCGACCTGCGCCTCGCACCCGTCACCCCGGCCAACCTCGACGCCGCCCTCGCCCTGCGGGTGCGGCCGGACCAGGAGGGGCTGGTGGCATCGGTGGTGAAGTCGCTCGCGGAGGCGTACGTCCACGGCGACACCGCGTGGCCCCGGCTGATCTTCGACGGCGAGCGGATGGTCGGGTTCGTGATGGCCTTCTTCGACATCACGTTCTACCCCGACAAGGCGGGGGACCGGCCGCGTTCGGGCCTCTGGCGCCTGCTCGTCGACGCCGACCGGCAGGGCGGCGGCTACGGGCGTTTCGCGGTGGAGCAGGTGTGCGCGGAGGTCCGCCGCCGCGGCGGCACCCGCGTCACCGTCACGTACCACCCCGGGCCGGACGGTCCCGGCGAGTTCTACGCCCGGCTGGGCTTCCGGCCGACCGGCGAGACGAGCGGCGACGACGCGGTGGCGGAGCTGGAGCTGGAGCTGGACCCGGCCTGAGCCGGGCCGGGGCTCAGCGCTCGGGGAAGGGCGCGAGTTCGGCGTCCCAGGCGTCGGCGGCCGCGCGGAGCTCGGCGGGGGCGAGGAGGAACTCGGCGGTGTGGCCGGGCCACACGTCGTCCCCGTCCTCGTCGCTGTCGTCCTCGTCCTCGTCGCTGTCGGCGTCCTCGGCGTCGAGGTCCACCCACGGCGGCGCGGCCTCCAGGGCGAAGCGGACCCGCACCGGCCGCCGCCCGTCCGCGGGCTGCTCCCCGGCGAGGCCGAAGGTCAGCAGCGGCTCGGTGAAGTCGAGCGCACCCGGGCTGCGGGCCGGGTCGGCGGCGGCCCGCAGCCACCGCGAGATCTCCCGCGCCTCCCAGGTGGTCAGGCACGCCTCGACGAACCGCCACGCCCCCTCGGGCACGGCCACGGCGCCGGCGATCACCAGCCAGTTGTCGTCGTAGCCCTCACCGCGCGCCGTCCCGAACTGGTAGCTGCGCGGCCGCAGATCGAGCCGGTGCGAGGAGTCTTCGAGGAGCATCCGCCCATCGTGTCACCGCGCCCGCGCGGTCACCGCAGGAGGGCCGCCGCCTCGGCGCGGGCCTGGTCGAGCCAGGCGGCGCGGGTCGGGGCCGGGGCGTCGGTGACGGTGCGGAAGACCGTCCGGCGGACGTCGGTGACGCCGACGTACGGGAGGACGCAGGCGGCCCAGATCCGCTGGAGGGGATCGCCGAACTCGGTGCGCTCGCGCTCCTCCGGGGTATCGGAGGTGTTGAGGACCAGGGCCCGGCCGGCCCGGAGCAGCCCGGCGGGTTCGCCGTCGGCGGTGCCGAGCTTGTACGCGACGCCGGGCGCGAGCACGCGCTGCACCCAGCCGGTGAGGACGGCGGGCGGCATGCCCCACCAGTTGGGGTGGATCAGGACGAGGGCGTCGAGGGTGGCCACTTCGGCGCGGTGCAGCGCGAGTTGCGGGTCGGCGGGCGCGTCGGCGGCGTTGACGGTGCCGGTCTCCTCGGCGGTGAGCAGGGCGGGGAACCCCTCCGCGTACAGGTCGTGGGCGCGCACGTCGCAGCCGCACCCGCGCAGTTCGGCCACGACGGCGTCGTGCAGCGCGTGGTTGAAGCTGCCCGGCCGCGGGTGCGCCAGGTAGACCCCGATCCGGCCGGCCGTGTCGTCCATCGCCTCGTCCCTCCCCGGTCGTACGCCGTGTGCGGGCGCCCGATGCCGGTGATGCTACCGACCGCGTCGGTGCCGCGCCGGGAATCTGTGCATGCGCACGCAACTCGGTACGATGAACGGCATGAACCGTGCCGACCTCACCCTGGGCCCGCTGCCGGAGCGCGATCACGCCTTCTACGGGCTGGTCTGGGCCGGCGCCACGCTGGCCGCCCGGGTGGACCGGGAGCTCGCCCGGGTCCACGGGCTGCCGCTGTCCTGGTTCGAGGTGATGCTGTGGCTCAACGGGCAGCGGGAGCCGGTCGCCGCCTCCGACCTCGGGGCGAAGACGATGCTCAGCCGCAGCCAGGTGTCCCGGGTGGTCGACGCCCTCGCCGGGCGCGGACTGGTGGCCCGCTCGGCCTCCGAGTCGGACGCCCGCTCGGTGCGGATCGAACTGACCGAGCAGGGCCGGGCCGCGTTCGCCGAGGCCGACGCGACCCGGCGGGCGGTGCTCGCGCCGGTCTTCGACGACCGGCTCGACGATGCCGACATCGCCGCGCTGGAGACGGTCTGGCGCAAGCTGAAGGAGCCCCGGCCCGACCGGGCGCCGGACGGGACCCGCTAGCGCGCCCCGCGCCCGGCCGGGCCGAGCGCCGGGCGGCCGGAGGCGGTCTGGATCACCTCGTCCAGGACCTCGCGCGAGCGGACCAGGTCGGCGATCATCCGGTCGATCCGCTCCCGCTCGGCGGTGAGCTCCTCGACCAGCAGCGGGGTGGCGATCTCGTTCGGGCCGCCGTCGGCGTCCCGCATGCAGGGGAGGATCTCGTAGATCTTGCGGCTGTGCAGTCCGGCCGCGAACAGCTCCTGGATGAGGATGACCCGGTCCACCGCGCCGTCCGGGAAGTCCCGGTGCCCGCCCAGGGTGCGGTCGGGGGCCAGCAGGCCCTGCTTCTCGTAGTAGCGCAGGGAGCGCTCGCTCACGCCCGTGCGCCGGGCCAGTTCACCGATCCGCATGCCGCCCACCCCGTCGTCGCGATCGAACGCCCGCCCCGCTCGAAGCCGGCCCCGATCGTAACGTCCGTGCCCGGTGCGGCGGGGCGGTACGGGACGACACCGAGGTGGCGCCGGACCGTCGGGGGTGTCGCGCGTCGGAGCGTCGGTCGTGCCATGATCCCTGCATGGCTTCCAACGTTTTCTTCGACATCACGATCAACGACGAGCCCGCCGGCCGGATCGTCTTCAAGCTGTACGACGACGTCGTCCCGGTCACCGCCCGCAACTTCCGCGAGCTCGCCACCGGCCAGAACGGCTTCGGCTACGAGGGCTCCGGCTTCCACCGCGTCATCCCCGACTTCATGCTGCAGGGCGGTGACTTCACCAACCACAACGGCACCGGCGGCCGCAGCATCTACGGCGAGAAGTTCGCGGACGAGAACTTCGAGATCAAGCACACCAAGGCCGGCCAGCTCTCGATGGCCAACGCGGGCCGCAACACCAACGGCTCGCAGTTCTTCATCACCACCATCGCCACCAACTGGCTGGACGGCAAGCACGTCGTCTTCGGCGAGGTCGTCGAGGGCATGGACATCGTGAAGCTCATCGAGTCCAAGGGCTCGCAGAGCGGCCGCACCTCGGCCAAGGTCACCATCGCCAAGTCCGGCATCGTCGAGTAATCACCGGTGCGTGGCCGGGCTCCCGCCCGGCCGACCCGGTACCGCGTACCGCCCCGTCGTGGAAAGTCGGATCCGCCGACTTCCCACTCGGGGCGGTGGCGTTTCCGGGCGTCCGTCCGGACGCGTTCCCGCATGCCGAGGCGCTGCCGCACCGGACCCGTCGGCCGGCCGGGTGAGCCCCCGGCGCGGCGGCGTCCGGCGCCGGCGGGCGGGGCGGTAGAGCTACCGTCGTGACGCACCCCAGCCCACCGGAGAGACTGCTCGCCGGGGCCCGGTGGGACCTGTTCCCCGGGCACCCGTGGGCGGGCCTGGCCCGCGTCCCCGCCGGGGACGTCCGCCGGGTCGCGATCGACGGCGGCGCGTGCCGCACCAAGGCCGGCCTGCTCACAGCTTGGGCGCGCGCCCTCGACTTCCCCGCGTACTTCGGCCACAACTGGGACGCCTTCGAGGAGTGCCTGGGCGACGTCCTGCACCCCGCCGGGGAGCCGGACCGGCCGCCGCCCCGGGTGCTCGTCGTCCTCGCCGGCGCGGACGAGCTCCTCGCCGACGCGCCGGAGGCCGAACTCACCACGCTGCTGCGGATCCTGGACGCCGCCGCCGTCGACCACCTGCTCGCCGTGCTGTTCGCGGCGCAGGACCCGTCCGCCACCGCGTACCGGTTCAGGGCGGCGGCCCGCGCGCTGTGAGGGGGCGGAGTGGGGCGGTGATCAACTGGCCGTTACTGCAACGGAATTCGGCCAGTTCACCCGCGCGTCGCGACCAGTGCGCCGGAAAGCGGCGCACCCGAGGGACGGCGCGGCTAGGGTCCAGCGCCATGAGCGAGCGAATGGTCGAGAGGTGCGTGTGGGCGAATGCCCCCGCCGAGCGCAGCGAGGTGGGCGCATGAGTCTTGATGTCGAGGTCGTCCGGGAGACGACCGACGAGCTGGTGGCCGCGTTCGCCGGTCTGCTCCCGCAGCTGTCCGGTTCGGCCAAGCCGTTGGACCACGCGGCGCTGGCCCACCTGGTGGCCTGCGACTCCAACACGCTGCTGGTCGCCCGCCTCGACGGGGTGATCGTCGGCACGCTGACCCTGGTGCTGTCCCCGCTCCCGTCCGGCCTGCGGGCGCGGATCGAGGACGTGGTCGTCGACGCGGAGACGCGCGGCAAGGGCGTCGGCGCGGCCCTGACCGACGAGGCCGTGCGGCTGGCGCGCGAGGCCGGCGCCCGGACCCTGGATCTGACGTCCCGGCCGTCCCGCGAGGCCGCGAACCGCCTCTACGAACGGGCCGGCTTCCAGGCCCGGGACTCGAAGGTCTACCGCTACGCGGGCTAGCTCTTCCGCCCGCTGCGCGGGAAGTCGGCCGGCCCGACGTCCCGCGCAGAGGCAGTGCGGGTGGGGCCGAGGGCGTAGGACCAATGGACGATGGCCGACCGGCCCGCGTCCGGGTGGAATGGTCGGATGGATCACGCGCCACGCACCGAGCAGCCGTACGGCGGCCTCACCGCCGCCCAGCGGTCCGCCTACCTCGACCGCATCGCGCTCCCCGAGCCCGGCGCGCCGTCCCCGGAGGCGCTCGCCCGGCTCCAGCTCGCGCACCTGCGGGCCGTCCCGTTCGAGAACCTGAGCATCCACCTCGGCGAGCCCGTCGTCCTCGACCCGGACGCCCTGGTGGCGAAGGTCGTGACCGCCCGCCGCGGCGGCTTCTGCTACGAACTCAACGGCCTCTTCGCCGAGTTGCTCGGCTCGCTCGGCTACCGGGTGAGCCTGCTGGCCGCCCGTGTCTTCGACGGCGAGCGGCCGGGACCGCCGTTCGACCACCTCGCGCTGCGGGTGGACCTCGACGAGCCGTGGCTGGTCGACGTCGGCTTCGGGCGTTTCAGTCGCGGCCCGCTGCGGCTCGACGGACGCGGCGAACAGGCCGACGCCCACGGCACGTTCACCCTCGTCCCGGCCGGCGCGCACGGAGACCTGGACGTCCTCCTGGACGGCACGCCGCAGTACCGGCTGGGCCTGCGCCCGTACGAGCTCGCCGACTTCCGCCCGACCTGCTGGTGGCAGACCACCTCGCCGGACTCCCCGTTCACCCGCTCGACGACCTGCTCGATGCTCACCGCCGACGGCGGCCGGGCGACCATCGCCGGCAACCGCCTGATCACCACCACCCCGGCCGGCGAGCGCAGCGAGCTGACGCTCACCGACGACGAGGCCCTGGCGGCCTATCGCACCCGCTTCGGGATCGCGCTGGACCGCATCCCGCAGGGCCCGCGCTGACGCCCGAAGGTCTACCGCTGCGCGGGCTGGTGCCCGCGCAGCGGCGCCGGTGGGGCCGAGGGCGTCAGGGCCGCTCCTGCCGCCCGCCGCGCGCCTCCGGGCCGGCCACGCCGAGTGCCAGCGCCTCCGCCGCGTCGAGCCGGGCCACCTCCGCCGCGTCCAGGGTCGGGTTGGCGGCCCGGCGGGCCCGGGCGGCGGGGAGGTCGCCCGGCCCGCCGAGGTGCCGCACCAGCGCCGCCAGCACGGCCCGGGCGGCCGTCGCGAGGCCGGCGGGCAGCGTGAGCACGACCTCCGCCATGATCAGCGCCGACGTGCCCGTGTCCAGGGCGGGCGGGCCTTCCGCGGCCGTCGCCCAGTCGATCACCACCGGCCCGCGCGGCGTCATCAGCACGTTCTCCGGGTGCAGGTCGAGGTGCAGGATCCGGTGCGCCGGGTCGGTGCCCGTGCGGGCCGGGACGGCGTGCAGCCGCCGCAGCAGCCCGGCCAGCAGTTCGCCGGCCGCTCCGGGCGCGAGCTCGCCCGCCACGAGGGCGTCGCGCATCGTCGGGCCGGTGAGGCGCTCCAGGACGAGTTCGCCGGGCGCGGCCCCGGGGCTTGCCCCGGGCACCGGGTAGCCGTGCTCCGCGAGGTGCCGCATCACGGCGAGTTCGCCGGACGCGTCGCTGCCGTCCCGGTACCGGCGCAGCACCCGGTGTCCGTCCAGGGCGAAGACGTCGGCCGTCCGCCCGCGCCCCAGGAGCGCTCCGGTGCCGTTTCGTTCGTCCACGGGGGGCAGGGTAGCGCCGGCCCCGGCCGTCCGGGCCGGAATCACACAATCACTCCGGGTGTCCGCGCGGTCGCCGTAGGCTCTCCTCGCGCGGCCGAGCCGCGCTCAACTCCACTCTCCGCCAAGGTGGTTCACCGATGGAGCAGCCGATGGAAGCGATGGGGCAGGGCCTCGACGACGCCGAGGTGACGTACGAGCAGGTCACCGTGGTCTCCCTCGCGGCGGGCGAGCCGGCCAATCCGGCGCGCGTCCCGGTCCGCGTCTCGCGCGAGGTGATGACGGTCAAGCGCGTGGCGAGCTACTGGGTGCGCTGGGACGAGCGGCGCGGCCCGGACGACATCCGCCACCACGCGCGGTGGGTGCCCGACGAGGAGTACGTCCGCCCGGAGCCGGGGAGCCCGGACGGCACGCTGACGGTCACCGTCGCCGCGTACTGGACGTACCGGGCGGGCGGGCGCCCGCGCCGCCGCACCAGCGAGACGGTGGTCGCCTTCCGCCCCGGCGAGACCGAGCACGAGCTCGTCCTCGAACGCCCCGATCCGCAGCACCCGGCCGCCCTCGCCGTGCACCTGGCGGACGCCCGCTGGGTGGACGGCGGCCGCGCGCGGGAGATCCACTACGGCTACTCGGGCCCGACCGAGGCCGGGGGCGCCGGCGACGGCGAGGGGGAGTGGCTGGTGCGCTTCCCGGAGTACGTGACCGGCCTGCAGCCGATCGGCCGGTAGGGGCCCGGCCGGCGGTGGCCGGCACGTCCGTCCCGGAGAACGCGAGCGCCTCCTGGACCAGGCGGCCCAGGAGGCGGTGGCGGCGGTGGAGCGGCGGGTGGGTCCGCTACTTGACGTCCGGCACGGGGGTGTCGTTCTTGAAGGCGTCGAACACCTGCTTGGCCTTGGCGGAGTCCCACTTGACCGCCGACTCCCCGGTGGTGGTGCGGAAGTCCGGGTTGGAGATCGGGATGGTCAGCGTCTTGCCGCTGCCGCCGTTGACGTCCTTCATCGCGAGGAAGAGCGAGCCGAGGTCGGTCAGGCCGGTGTCGTTGTCGACGATCAGCGTGCCGAGGCCGGCGTCGACCAGCGGGTAGAAGGTGAACGGGTCGAGCAGCGTGCCCGGGGAGGCCGCCTGGTGGGCCAGGGCGGCGAGGAACTTCTGCTGGTTGCGCATCCGGCCGAGGTCCTGGTCGGCCATCTGGTGGCGCTGGCGGACGAAGGCGAGGGCCTGGGTGCCGTTGAGGGTCTGGTCGCCGGCCTTGAGGTCGAGGCCGGAGTCCCGGTCCTTGATGTCCTGGTCGATGTGCATCTGCACGCCGCCGACCGCGTCGACGATGCCGACGAAGCCGGAGAAGCCGATCTCGGCGTAGTGGTCGATGCGGATGCCGGTGTTCAGCTCGATGGTCTGGACGAGCAGCCGGCCGTTGCCGTTGGCGAAGGCCGAGTTGATCTTCGAGTTGGTGCCCTTGAGGGTCTTGCCGCTGCTGGTCTTGTACTCCGGGATCGGCACCCAGGAGTCGCGCGGCACGCTCAGCAGGGTGTTCCCGTTGTCCCCGACGTGCAGGATCATCATCGAGTCGCTGCGCTTGCCCTCGACGTCGTGGCCGGTGTGGAGGTTCTCCTCCTGGGCGTCGGTGAGGCCCTCGCGGCTGTCCGAGCCGACGATCAGCCAGTTGGTGCCCTTGCCGGCCGCCGGGCGGCCGGGGTAGTCGGCGAGCACGTTGTCGTGGTTGATCTTGGAGTCGGCCCAGAAGTAGGTGGAGACGGCCGTCACCATGATCGCGACGAGCAGGCCGAAGACCGTCCACTTGGCGATCCGGCCCTTCGACCAGCCCCTGCGCCCGGCGGGGCCCGGCGCGGACGGGCGGGTGCCGCCGGGGGCGCCCGGACCACCAGGGCCACCCGGACCGCCCGGACCACCGGGGCGGCCGGGACCGTCGGGCCGGCCGGGGCCCTGCGGCGGGACGCCGCCGGTGCGGGAGGGCT